>JBGPHY010000102.1:0-12275 GCA_041484625.1 Terriglobia bacterium
CAACTCGATCCTCATCAAGTTGAATCAGATTGGGACGCTGACTGAGACCATCGAAGCCATCGAACTAGCCAAGAACAACAGTTACACTGCCGTGATCTCCCATCGCTCCGGTGAAACAGAAGATACTTTTATCTCCGATCTAGTGGTCGGCTTAAATACAGGTCAAATCAAGACCGGCTCCGCCAGCCGCACTGACCGGATTGCCAAGTACAACCAGTTACTCAGAATCGAGGAAGAGCTTGGAAAAGAGGCGCGCTTTCTCGGCAAGGCGGCCTTCAGGCTGTCCTGACCCTCTATTGTCCGAAGTGCCACGTCCAAAGTCCTCGTTCAGGCTTTGGGCGTGGGACTTTGGGTCGTCAAGATGACTGGAGAAGAAGCAAAGCCCGGCTTGGCTCAGGGACTGTGTCAAGGTCTGGAGTCGCCTAGAATCTTGGTGATCCGACTGGCCAGGATGGGAGACATCCTTCTCCTCATTCCAACCCTCAAGGCTCTGCGAGGTAATCTACCCCGGTCCAAAATCAGCGTACTGGTCGGTCACCGCTGCGCTCCTATCCTGGAAATGTGCTCAGCAGTCGACGAGGTCATTTCCGTGGATCGCGTGGCCATGAGGGATGGGAGCAAACTCACGGCGTTGGGAGAAATATTCAGACTCGCCGAGAATATCCGGAGACGGAAATTTGATCTGGTTCTGGACCTGCACAGCTTCCGTGAGACAAACCTGTTAACCTGGTATAGCCGCGCGCCATTGAGGCTCGGATTAAAAAGGGCAAAGGCCGCATTCCTCTCTTTTTGTTTTAATATGGACCCGGTTATCGAGGACAAAACCCAACACGTCTGTTCAGTCTTCCTGGCTTCTCTCAAAGCTCTGAGGCTTAAGGCTGGAGAGCCAGACTGCCGTTTGGACTTGTCAATTCCGGATCATGAATTCGCCAGATTGTTCTTGGAACAAAATCAGATGGCATCGGGGGCTAGGCTCGCGGGAATGTACATAGGAGCTAGTTCTCCAGGAAGACGTTGGCCTCTAAAGAAATTCTCGGAACTGGCAGAGTTCCTGAGTCGGGAGACTAACATCTATTCCATTCTATTTTGGGGGCCGCAGGAACAAGCCGTTGCTCGACAAATCGAAGAAACCTTTCCTCCTTCTTTTCGAACTCTTGCTGCCGGTTCGCTACCGCTCAGACAGATGGCTTCGCTCATGAGCCACTGCGATCTTCTCATTAGCAACGACACGGGGCCCATGCATTTGGGCCCTGCCGTGGGTGTTCCCACACTAGGGTTATTCAGTTTGGCCCTGCCTGAGCACTATCACCCCCTTGGAACCTTCAGCCATTTCATCAGGAAGGCCTCCATCGAGGAGATTGAGGTTGAAGAAGTTCATCAAATGGCAGCAAAAATGCTTCGCTTGACTTAGAACCGGGCAGAAGGTATACTCCGTCGGTCCAAATCGTGCTTGAGCGTTCAGAATTGTTGTTTCCTTACGGGATGTATCCTCTTGAAGGGGCGATGTTTTTGGTGGCTGGTCGCGGTGGGAAATCTTGAGAGGTTAGTCTGAATACGGTCAATCTCATTATTGCTGGAAAGGTTTTCTCCGCTGGCGTCTGGTCACTCCAAGCTAGTTTCCCGGTGGGTGTCAAAGGAACAGAAGGAGCAATTTGAATGAGTGCCTTTCGCGAGCTGCTTTATAAACGGATAATTTTTTGCCCCAAATGCCACCGCAGCATGTTTGTGGGGCTCAACAAAAAGTATGTTGCTCACCTATTCAGGCATACCGCCCTCAACAAGATCCTTATTCTGATTGCTGTGATAGGCCTGATTCCCCTGGTTCCTTCTACCATCTCCATCATGTCGGCCAGGAAAGTTGGCCTGGCGAACTACATATCCGAGGAAGAATTCCGACAGGAGCGGGTTGTCCAATCCATGCTGAAACGGGCTCTCGACCTTGAGACCGAGCAGGTCGCTCGGCTCACCAAGATCATTGTGCGGCATTCGTTGAATAAGAAGCTGGACCCGAAGCTAGTGGCTTCTATCGTCGTAGTGGAATCACATGGGAACCCCCTGGCCATCTCAGGATCCAAGTCAGTAGGCATCATGCAAATTCACGTTCCTACCTGGAAGGATGTAGTGGACTTCACGGAAAAGAACCCGTTTGACCCGGAAGTCAACATTGATGTCGGAACCACCATCCTGGCCCAATACCTCAAACAGTACAAAGATTTGGAATTGGCGCTTCTGGCCTACGAAGGTTCGAGGGATCCCTCACAAAGCGAATATATCAACAAGATCATGGAGCTTTATCGTTCCAGGACCCCTTGAAGGACCGACAATCCGGCTTTTCTATTGAATTGTTTACATGGTCAGCTAGGCCTCGAGTGTAATTACTTCTCCCGGGTCCCTCCCTCATCGAGCTGAACACACCTGGTATTGCTCGACAAGTTGTTATCGGACAATTAGTTATAGAGAAAAGAAAACCTGTTAGAGTTTGGCCAGTGAATTGTATATATATCCGTTCTTTTTTATCACTAACCAGTCTTTTTTAAGGAAGGGTCGGCTCATGATTGATGAGAACTGTGTGATTTACGGGCAAGGGATAAGGATACTGCTGGTGTCCCGGTTCGGCCTGGAATCTGAAGGACAGAGAGCTCTGCCAACTCTGCCAGGTCAAGAATGCCGAGATCGTGGAGAAGATTCGGTTCTACAATCTTGCCCAGTCACAGCCTGCAATTGTTAAGATCAGATAGTGTCGGATTGAAGCGGCTCCTTCCAACCTCCAATCATTTGGCGTCACACCAACCGATGGAGACTCGCCTTTCTGTAGTTTAAGGACTTTCCTCAAACCATCTTATCCTCTCGATCTGAATCCCCGATCCGCTCAGTTTTCACTGCCTGCCAGCTGAAAATCCACTCCGGTGGTGGTCTTTCCTTTCAGCACATCGATCGTTCGGCTGTCAAATACTCGAGCCGGCTGAAAACTGCTGTCGGGATGAGTCCTTTCGGGATTCGAGAGCAGGACCAGGAGGTATTTGCCGGGCTCCAGACCGTTCAGGGCATAGTGGTCGGAATTCAATCCGAAATAGCTCTTGGAATTCTCCTTGATGTTGATCAGAATCAACAAAAGTTTGTCCAGGGTATAGTTGGGGTTTTTGGTGGAGACGATTCCTGAAATGGAACCTCCTACCTTCAGAAAAAACTCTATTTCCTCTTTGACCTCTCCTTCTATCAAATCGAAGGTTTTTCCTTCCAGGTTGTTTTGCAGTCGGAGATTCGGATCCATGAGCTTGGGGATCATGGTATATTTACCCGGCGGAGTCCCCTCAATGGTGAAGGATCCATCCGAGGTCAGCCGGTAGGTTCTCTCGCCAAAGCCCTCTAAATCCAGTGGGCTTCGCTTCAGGGAGATGGAACAGGCGGAGGCATCGAGCTTGTATTCAGGATCGTCTACTTTGAGGCGCCCTCTTAATGTGGCACCCAGAATAAGACTAAAGTCAATCCCGCGAGTCCAGCCGTTTTCCTCCACAAACACCCTGTCGGCCGTCTCCGGGTTTAACTTGTCTTGGTAGTAAACCTCTACAAACCGCCGGCCTCTCTGCGGTAGGGAAGCGTTCAACACATACTCTCCTGGCGCAAGGTTCTCTATCAGGTAGGTTCCCGACTCGTCAGTCTTGGTTGGAAATTGGTTCGAAATATCTTTCTGGACGTGCGCGGGCAGAATGGCGACCTCCGGCAACGGAGAGCCGGACCGCCGTGCGTGCACTGACCCGGAAATCCGACCGCTCTGGAACAGCGTGAAATTCACTCCAGAGATGCTGCTCCCATTCTCAACTCTCAGTTTCGTTGCCAATTCCTTGTCGAATCGGTTTTCGAAGTACGCAGTCAAATAGCGGCTCCTGGTCGAAGAGGTCTCATTGCTTGGTTTAGCTGTCCCGGTTTCCACCACGTAAATCCCGTCCGGAAGCCCCTGCAGTGCGAAGAACCCTTGGGAATCGGTGTAGGCGAAGGCCGGATTCTCTTTCGAATTTTGTTTTTCGGCGATGATCTTAATGCCGCTAATGGGCTCACGATTCCGTTGGGCCAAAACCCGGCCAGTAATGCTTCCCCCCAAGCGGAGATGGAAGTCAATTCCGGTCACCTCCTGATCGGGCCTTACAACGATTACATCGGCCAGGTCGACGTAGGGGGCCTCGTCGAAATAGGACGACACGTAATTTTCGTCGAGGGCCACAACATGGACTCGATAGTCGGCCGGTGGCAATGCCTGGAAGAGATAGGTCCCATCTTCTCGGGTACTCACCGAAATCCGGGAATCCTTCGATTCTGCCGAGACTCTAACGCTGGCCACTGGGGCGTTGTCGGTATACCGGCTCACCCGGCCGGCAATGGATCCCCCCGACGACAAGGAGGCATTGGCAATCATGAAAGATTGAAACGTGGGGACATCGAGGATGTCCCCACGTTCCTGGTCAGAGCTTGAGTAGAACTGGGGAAGATAGTTGGAATTGGGAACGCTGATGAAGAGCTTGTACTTACCCCGAATCAACTCCAGGTGGTAGCGGCCTTCCGCATTGCTTTGGGCTTGCACATCCCGCCGGTTGCGCTGCTGCGGGATGGCCCGAACCAGCGCACCGGAGATCCCCTGGCCTGTCCGGACAGACCGGACCGTGCCCACTATTTCAGCGGCACGGAGTCCCGGTGGACAGGAAAACCAAATCAAGAAGAATCCAAACAAGAGGGGAAGGCATCTTTGACTCATGGCAGTTCAAGCATAACCCTCCCGGGGCATGGCTCCTGGCTCTTATTATATCACGACTCCATGGTTTGAGGGCCAGGCTCCCTGAGGCGTACAACACTCCCACTCGAATGCTGTTATAGAGGGGTTGTTGTCGACTCGATCAGCCGCCCCTTTCTGACGCGGGTGGAAACCAAGCAACAGGGGGCATTTAGGACCCTGTTGTATACTTGTTCACGAGACTTATTGCAAGCAGCGCCAGCCTTTTCCCTGTGGGGGTATGTAGCTGGATGGTTCCGAGCCTGATCATCTGCACTAACATTCTCAGATCTTCAAATGTATCCAGATCGGATTTTTCCTCTAGGAGTTTCCACTTTAGACGGCTTCTCCTGGCGTTTTCTATGACCTGCTCGAGGACCCGGTTTGTTCCCCAGTTAATCCCTTGCAGGATTGAATCCCAAGGTCCGGAGAATCCTGCCAGATAAAAGCCGCCGTCAGTGGCAGGTCCCACCACCAAATCGTATTCGGGTAGCAGGCGAATCCCCTGCACGACTTGTCCTTGTCCTAGACCGGGGCAATCCGTCCCCACAAGTACAACGTATCTGTAACCAGTATCGAGCTTCTGGTTTAAGGCATTGACCAGGCGTCTTCCCAGATCGGGCCCCTGTTGGGTCTCTGACTTGAACCCGGCAGCTCGGCTACCGGAAGATGTCGGGAAGGATCCGCCAATGAGACTCTTGCTCACACACAGATACCCGTCGATCCCTTTCGCCTCAATTGCGGAGAACTGTTCCAGGGTGTACTCAACCAGCGTCCGGTGGAGTTGAAGGCATTCCGGTCTCGACAGGGGGGGGAGCCATTCTCGTCTTAACGGTTCCCTGGATTTCTGACTTTGTGAAGATGATTAGAGCCGCCGAGGAATGTTTTCGGGTCATAAGTCATTTCCTGTATTCGGTTTGAAGCACCTCCGGGTGCCTTTCCGTGGAAAAAGACGGGCAGGGAACATTTTATGGCGGAAAAGTGTCTAATAGCCATAGCAGAAGGATTTTGAGTTGTGTCTTGATTTGCGGCAGGCTAGTTGCTATCTTTAAGGTATTAAGGGAAGTGGCCGGGCTTCGGGCTCGGCCTCCAATCCTCCTCGGGGAGAGATGACCTTGAACAACCTTGAGATAGGCCTTGAATTCAGAGAGAACGAGGTTGCTTTTGTCGACCGCCTTCAGGTCGGTTCGGAGGAGGCGTTCGAGACCCTGATACAACTGTATCAAGCCCCGGTTTACAACATCGCCTATCGCATCCTTGGGGATGCCGCGGAAGCTGCTGAAGCCGTTCAGGAAACCTTCCTCAAGATTTTTAAGGCGATCCGGACGTTTCGTGGGGAATCGGGTCTGAAGACCTGGGTTTACAAGATTGCCATCTCCGAGAGCTTGAACCGTCAGCGCTGGTGGAGACGATGGCGAAAGAACGTGACCTCTTCTCTGGATGAACCGACGAGTCCGGCCTCTGACTGTTCCCGGTTGCTGGAATTGCCTGACAATCAACCTGGACCGGAAAGTGTCTGCGCCAGTCGCGAAACACAACGGGCCGTGCAGCAAGCCTTGGGCAGGATGGCCTTCGAATTCCGGGTCGTGGTAGTTCTCAGGGATATCGAAGGAATGTCCTACGAGAAAATTGCTGAGACTCTGAAACTCTCCCTGGGTACTGTCAAGTCTCGGCTCTGGCGGGGTCGGTTGGAGTTGAAGAACCAGTTGACAGAATTCGTCAACGGTACGCAGCCCAAGATCCTTCGGGAGCCACAGCAGGAAAGGCTCGAATTGCCTGATTGGCAGGTTGAGGGGGTTGGCTATGGATTGCAAAACATCACGCAGACTCCTGAATGACTATCTTGACGACGTCCTGTCCTGGCAGGAAGCTTCCGGACTCGAGGAGCATCACAGCATCTGCCCTCACTGTGCTGAGGAGTTCCAGGAGATGGCTTCTCTGCGGAGGTTGATGCGTGCCATGCCCCGCCTGGAACCTCCCGAGGACTTGGCCCTGCGGACGAAAATCGCAGCCTCTAAGTTGAATCGCGCCCCCCTGGTTGAGAGGCTGGTGTCTCGATTGGGTGCTGCACTCCGGCCCATCGCCATTCCAGCATTTTCCGGTGTGGTGCTGACTTGCATGTTCTTTGTGGTCCTTTGGAGCACTTTCTTGCCCGGAGGGAATGTCAATGCCAGTGACAAGGATGTGCCGGTGGGCTTGTTCACCGAACCTCGCGCGCAATCTCTTTACATGTCCCAATTCCTGCAGCCGGAGAATGTCAAGTCGGCCAAAGAGCTAATCACGGTTGAAGCCCACGTCGGGAATGACGGGCGAGTAGTCGACTATAAAATTCTCAGTGGCCCCCAGGATCTGGCTACCTCCCGCAGTCTCGATCAGTTCCTCTTTTTTGAATGCTATTTCTATCCGGCTACCTTGTTCGGCCGCCCCACTTCAGGCAAGGCCGTTTTGGCTCTGAGCTTCTACTTCATAGCCAACGACCGGATCGATGTGATGGGGTAAAGGTGGCCCAAGTCAGTTACCGGAGCAGTCTACACTGCCTCTTCACTTCTCCTGCAACTAATCGCACCTCTATTCAATCAAACCACTGGAAGATGTTCCTGTTTTAGACTATAATCGCGAGTTTGTATTAGAAAGCCCTTGCCCAACAGGAGAGGGCCGTTTCGAAGGGGGCTATTTCGGCTCCCTGACAGCTCATTTTCACGGGAGGTCGTGTGATTGAAGTAGATCATCTCACCAAACGGTACGGAAGTGTGAGGGCAGTTGAGAACATCAACTTCCAGGTCGAGAAGGGGGAAATACTAGGATTCCTTGGACCTAACGGTGCAGGTAAGACTACAACGATGCGCATCCTTACCGGGTTCCTGCCGGCCACCGAAGGGACTGCAAGGATTTGCGGGTTCGATGTATTCGAGAAACCGCTCGAGGTCAAACGTCGGATCGGCTACCTGCCTGAACACCCGCCGCTGTACACGGAAATGACCGTGGACAGCTATCTGGATTTCGTGGCTAAGATTAAAGGTGTGGACGCCGCGGAGCGGAAGAAACGCATGGAAGAGGTGAAGAGCCGGGTCAGTATCGGCGAGTACAGCCGAACCATGGTGAAGAACCTCTCCAAAGGGTTCAAGCAGCGACTGGGGCTGGCTCAGGCCCTGATCCACGATCCAGAGGTCCTGATACTCGACGAGCCTACAATCGGGCTGGACCCCAACCAGATTATGGAAGTACGCCAGCTTATCAAGAGCCTGTCGGGCAGTCACACCATCATTCTCTCCACGCATATCCTTCCCGAAGTCAGTATGACCTGCCAGCGGGTCGTCATCATTTCCCAGGGACGGATCGTTGCAGTCGACACCCCGGAGAATCTGACCCGGCAACACCAGGGAGCTGAAAAGGTGCACTTGGAGGTCAGGGGCCCTGAGTCGATCGTGAAAGAGAAAATCCGGGAGATCGACGGAGTCCTGAGAATCGAGTCTACACGGCTTGAAGGGGACGGAGCCTTCGCCTTCTCAGTGGAAACTGAACTCAAGAAGGACATCCGCAGCAAAATTGCCAGGAAGGTTGTGGAAAACGGCTACGATCTTCTGGAACTTCGGGCCATGACCATGAGTCTGGAAGAGGTGTTCCTGCAATTGACGACCAAAGAGGAGGGGGTGCGCGGCCAATGAAAAACGTGCTGGCGATATACGAGAAGGAAATGAAGAGCTACTTTGTCTCGCCCATTGCCTATGTTGTTCTGACGGTGTTCCTGGTCATTTCAGGATACTTTTTCTACAACATTCTCTCCATTTTCATCGAGCGATCCATGTTCGCGATGATGCAGTCCTCCCAGTATGGCGGGCCGCCTCCTTCCATCGATGTGCCGGCCCTGGTCACCCGAAACTTCTTCGGGGTTACCAGCACGGTCATATTGTTCATGCTGCCGATGATCACCATGGCTGTTTTTGCAGATGAGAAACGGCGTGGCACCATGGAACTCTTGATGACTTCGCCTATCACCAATCTCCAGGTAGTGCTCGGGAAATTTCTGGCCTCGCTGAGCTTCTTCGTGGTCATGCTGATCCCGACCATGCTCTACATGGGCCTGGTGGTGGCTTACAGTACTCCTCGAATGCCCCTCGGTCCCCTGCTGTCCGGTTACCTGGGCCTTTTGCTCCTCGGCGGGTCGCTGATAGCTCTGGGGGTGTTCATCTCCAGCCTGACTGAAAATCAGATTGTGGCGGCCAGCATCACCTTTGGAGCCTTCCTGATCCTCTGGGTAATCGACCTGTCGGCGCGCTCGGGTGGTAGTACGCTGCAGGAAGTCTTGAGTTACTTGTCGGTATTGAATCATTTCGAGGATTTTGCCAAAGGAGTAATCGACACTTCGAGCGTGCTCGTCTACTCCAGCTTCATCTTTTTTGGGTTGTTCCTGACCTATCGTTCGGTTGAATCGTTAAGGTGGAGGCAGTAAATCCCATGAAACTGTTGAAAAATTTCTCTGGATTTGGACCGCTGTTGATCCTGGGGGGATACCTATACTACTCGATTGGGAGCGTTTGGAACATTGGCGTCCAAGTTCTCATCTATTTGGGAGCGGCTCTGACCCTGCTTTGGATAGGTCTGAACTTCGACCAGATTAAAGCGAGCTTCGGGAAGCGATCGGCCCAATACGGCACCAACACAATTCTTGTGACGTTGGTGGTCCTGGGTATTTTAGGTATGGTGAATTTTCTGGGAAAGAAGCATCACAAGCGGGTGGACCTGACCAGCTCTAAGTTGTACAGCCTCTCCGATCAGACCGAAAAAATCGTCAAGGGTCTTAAGATGGACGTGAAGATCTTCCATTTCGCCAAGGAACGATCACCGGCCTGGGACGACCTCCTGACTGAATACAAGGAACTGAATACAGCCAAGATCGACTACAAGGTAGTTGACCCTCAAAAGGATCCTGGACTGGCCAAGCAATACAAGGTGAGGAGCTTCGGTGAGACCGTGGTGGCCTCGGGAGAGAAGAACGAAAAAGTCGAATCTTCCCAGGAAGAGGCTGTGACCAATGCCATCCTGAAGGTCACCCGTGAGAAGAACAAAGTCATCTATTTTCTGCAAGGCCACAACGAAAGGGATCTTGAAAGCCGCGATGCCGAAGGGTATGCCAGTTTGAAAAAGGCCATCGAAAACCAGAACTACCAAGTGAAGGCCCTCAACCTTGCCCAGAATCCCTCAATTCCTGATGACTGTGCATCGATTGTCATCGCCGGACCTAAAGTGGCTCTGTTGCCCACGGAAGTTCCCGTAATCGAAAAGTTTGTCGACGCGGGAGGCAAGGTGCTGTTAATGCAGGATCCGGACATCGATGCCGGCCTCACAGAATTACTGAAAAAATGGAAACTGGCACTGGAAGAGGACATCGTGGTTGATTCCAGCGGATTGGGCCAGCTCTTCGGGATGGGGCCGGCAGCCCCTCTAGTGGCCTCCTATGAGTCTCATCCCATCACCAAGGAAATGACCAACTCGATGACGTTTTTCCCCATGGCCCGCTCGGTAAAGACGGTGGAGAACGCCGATTCCCAATTCAGCTCCCGGGTCTTGTTCAAGACTTCGGACAACAGCTGGGGGGAAACGAACCTGAAGAGCGGATCGGCCGAGTACAACGAGGGCAAGGACATTAAGGGACCCGTTGCCATCGGGGCTGTCAGCACCAAGAGCGTCTTCGGAGATGAGAAGGCGAAGAAGTATGGCAAAGAGGCCCGGGTAGTCGTGATCGGCGATTCTGATTTTGCCAACAACAACTACATTCGAATGCAACGCAACGGCGACTTAATCCTTAACGCCGTCAGCTGGCTGGCCGAAGACGAAGACCTGATCTTCATCCGCCCCAAGAATCCGGAAAGCCGGACCGTGCAGATGACACAGGCCCGCTCCAGTTTGATGAAATGGCTGAGCGTGATTTTTCTGCCGGGGGGTGCTCTGGTGGCCGGGATCTTCGTTTGGATAAGGAGAAGATAACCGATGAGGTGGAGAAATCTAGGTATTCTGGCGGCCCTCTTGGCCGCCCTGGGTGCCTACGTTTATTTCTATGAAGTCAAGGGTGAGAAGAACCGCCAGGAAGCCGAAGAGAAAGCCAAGAAGCTCTTCCAGATTGAGGACAAAGACATCGCCGCGCTGAACATCAAGCAGGAAGGGCAGGAGATAGTCCTGCAGAAGGATAAAGACGTTTGGAAACTGGTGAGTCCCATTCAATCCAAGGCCGACAAGTATGCTGCGGACGGGTTGGCCTCAGATTTTGCATCAGCCCGGATTGAAAGAACTCTGGACGAACCCGGCCTGAATCTCAAGACCTACGGGTTGGATCCGGCTTCCGTCAAAGTGAGTGCTAAGCTCAACAACGGGAAGGCACAGGAACTTGAACTCGGGCAGAAGGATTTCAGTGAATCCTCCGCCTTCGCCCGCATCCCGGGTCAAAATAAGGTATACGTCATCTCTTCCTCTTTGCTGAACAGCGCCACCAAGAAGCTGATTGAATTTCGGGACAAGTCGGTTCTGGAATTCCAGCGCGATCAGGCCAAGGAGCTGACCATTCTAGCTAAGGGCAAGGAATTCGATTTCGAAAAGAGCGGCGACAATTGGATGGTCAAGAAACCCTTCCAGTCCAGGGGTGACCGGACGGAAATCGATTCCATTCTCAGCGACCTGGAATATGCCAAAGTGGAAGATTTCGTCCAGCTTCCTCTTGAGGACCTGAAGTCATACGGATTGAACTCTCCCGAGGTTCGCGTGGATTTGTTTCTGGGAGAGAATCGAGCCCGGAAGTCACTGCTGATTGGAAAGAAGGTGGATAACCTCTATTATGCAAGGGACGAATCCAAGACCGACGTCTTCAAGATCAAGGAGGATCTTTTTAAGAAGCTGGATGTTGATCCGAAAAAGATCCGTGACAAGAAGGTCTTGAGGATTGAGCGGGCCGAACTCATTCAAGCAGAGGTTAAACTCTCCGGCAAGGAGTTTGCATTTGCTAAGGGGAGTGATGACAAGTGGAAAGTCAACAAGCCGGAGGCCCAGAAGGGTAAGACTGTCCTGGACTACAAAATTTTTTGGCCCCTGGAAGACCTGGAGAGCAAGGAACTCATTGACGACGCCAAACTCCAGGATCCTCAATATGGTTTTGCCCAGCCAACAGCTGAAGTCAAGTTGACCGATAAGAACAAGAAAGTCACTCAGGTCACATTCGGGAAGCTGGACAAAGATCAGGTGTTCGCCAAGACCGATAGCGGAACGACCGTTTACAAGGTCGACAAGAAGATCCTGGATGATCTCAACTTCAAAGTGGAGGACATCCTGGAGAAGTAATCGAGGTGAGGTATGCCCGTCAGCCCTGAACTTTTGGAAATCCTAGCCTGTCCTCTCTGCAAGGAGTCCGTCGCCCTGACCCCCGACGGCAGCGGGCTGAAATGCTCCAAGTGCAAAAGGGTCTACCCGATCAAGGACGACATTCCTGTGATGTTGATCGATGAGGCGAAGATCGAGGAATGAGATC
>JBGPHY010000103.1:0-12255 GCA_041484625.1 Terriglobia bacterium
AAAAAACCGCCGAGCTTCAGACTGTGAGTGCCTTTGACCTTGGTCAGGTTATCGCTAAGGCTGATTGTCCAGTTTTGGGCAGCCAATTCCATGCCTAATGCGCTGATCGGATGGAACTCCGGGATCCCGCCGCCATAACTGCCAAAGCCGGGGATGATGTCGATGTTGCTCTTAAAGATCCCTTCGTAAGGGTAGCCCAGCGCCTTTCTCGAAAGTTTGGAGGGATCCTCAAAGAGGTGAGGACAGAGGAAATGAGTGGCACCAAAGCTGATTTCGTTGGTCAGGGAGGGATTGAAGGTCTGAGTCAGGCTGACCATGGTAGATGTGGAACGATAAGGATGAATCATGGGAGTGGGTGAGGGGATCGTAATCCACCCCCATCCGTATGGATCCACTGTGGTTTTCCTTTCATAATTCAGACGCGCATAAAGCCTGGTCTTCTCCGAGATGTTGTAGTCGACCCTGGTCAGGAGCTGCAGTCGATGCTGTGGAACAATGAAGTTGGAAATATAGTTATAGCCGTTGCTGGTGGCGGGATCCCGATTGGGAAGAGGCACGATGTTCATGAGGACCTGGGTGCCTCTATCAAACAAGGCAGGGTCAATTGTGGTGACTGGTTTCCCATCGAGTTTGGGCAGTTCCTGAACGTCCGGGGCGTTCAGCGTGTATCCGTTGGCGATCTCGGAAAAGTCGCCCTGGCGCATCCTGGCCGTGGGCACGTTGGCAGTGTTGACGCCGGAATCGACGTACTGCCTCATCCACTCCGTCCCCACAAAGAAAAAAAGCTTGTCCCTGTTCTTGTTGAACTGGGTCCCGGGAATTAGCACAGGGCCTCCAATATTGAAACCAGGATAGTAATAGCGGTCATGCGGCTTGGGGACCTCATGCCGATTGTAAATCCATTCCGTGGAGTTCAGCCTGTAGTTTCGGGCGTAGAGGTAGGCTACGCCATGAAACTGGGCCGTCCCCGATTTCGACACGGTGTTGAACACGATCGGTCCTTTGGCGTTTTCGGCGCCAAAGCTGGCGGTCTGGACTTTGATTTCCTGGATCATGTCCAGGTTGGGCGTCACCGCAATGGCGCAATCGCAGGTGGGGGTGCTGACATCCATATCCATCAGCCAGAGGGCTGAGCGCCTCAGGACGTGTGCCTGAGACCGTCGTGGCACCTATAAAGTCGTCAGCAAAACTGACAGGTTCCCGGTAGAAGTAGGTCAGGTGGGCCACGCCAGGTAAATTCTGAATCAAGTATATCGCGCTGCGACCTACGTTGGGCGTATTCTCGATCTGCTTGGAGCCAATGACAGTGGCCTTCTCGCCGCTATCGACCGGGATAATGTCGGGGGCGTCGCCCTTGACGACGATGTCCTGGGCAAGTGTGGCTGGGCTCAAAGCAATATTGCGGATGTTGATATCATCCGCCGGATGGAGAGTGATGCCGGTCTGCTTGAACTTGTTGAAACCTTCGAACTCTACTGCCAACGTGTAGCTGCCGGCCGGCAAGCCAACGAACGAGAAAAAACCTTCGCTGTTAGCCTTGCTGCGGCGCGTGTCCCCTGTCCCTTGACGGAGCAAAGTAACCTGGGCGCCTGGTATGGCCGCGCCGCTGGAGTCCAGCACTGTTCCTTCGATGGTCCCCGCGCCAATATGGGCTCGAAGAACTACCAGGCCGGGACCCGATATGAAAAGCACTGCCCAAAGCAGTGCGGGAATCTGCCATGCCTTGATCTTCATGGGCTTCACCTTTTCGTCCAGACAGGTTCAAAGAACTCCCCAGCGAAAAGAGAGAGAATGAACTTGAGGTGAGCTGAACGGGCCTTGGATCCGACTCAAAGCCAGAGTCGCATATTGAAAATATGGTTGAAGTGCTTAAAGGTAGGCTGGATCTGAAGGTAAGTCAAGAACTAAAGCGGCTCGAGGCCTGTAGGGCGTTTCTGCGAAACGCCGAGATCTACTAGAGTTTTTGCAACCGCCAACCTAGGCTTTCACCATTGGCGGCGGTTGACACAACCGTCCTACAGCAAAACCACGCAAGACTGAAATCCAATTGCGCTGGAAGGCAATCACGCATGGACTGAAGCCTTGGCAGCCCTTTCAATCGGGGCGCCCACGAGATTCCCCCACTCGGTCCATGAGCCATCGTAGCTCTTGACAGCCCTGTACCCCAGCAGGTACTTCATCACAAACCAGGAGTGACTGGAGCGTTCACCCATGCGACAATAGGTGATGATCGGCTTGGACCCGGTGACGCCGGCTTTTTGAAAAAGCGCCTGCAATTCGCTGTACGACTTAAAGGTCCCGTCGGCATTGCAGGTCTTTGTCCAGGTGATGTTCCTGGCGCCGGGAATGTGCCCGCTGCGCTGAGAGTATTCCGGCAGTCCGGGAGGGGTGAGGTTCTCCCCGCTGTACTCCTGCAGGCTACGCACATCAACCAGTTCAGCAGAACCCTGTTTGAGGGTTTCCTGAACTTCGGGAAGGAAAGCACGAATGCTAAAATCGGGCTCCTTTGCCTTGTAAACAACGTCCCTGAACCGAGGGCGCTCGAGGCTGAGGTTCCTCCCTTCTGCAATCCACTTCTTCCTGCCCCCGTTCATAATTCTCACGTCGCCATGCCCGTAAATCTTCATGAGCCAGAATGCCCAGGCGGCAAAGCGGTTGTTGCTGTCACCATAGAGGACAGCCGTGGTCGGGTTGCGAATCCCGGCAATCCCCATCAGGGCCTCAAACTGGGCTTTGGTAATGATGTCACGCAATACCGTGTCGCACAATTGAATGCTCCATACCCAACCCAGGGCGTTGGGAATATGCCCCCCCTCGTAGGACTCCGTATTGACGTCCACTTCAACGATTCTCACCATGGGATCGTCGGCGCGATCCTCCACCCAATCCGGGGTCACCAGCACTTCAGGATGCGCATAGCCAGTCATGATACTCCTCTGATTCCAGTACTCCTGAGCCTGGATTGTTTCCGGCAGGACAGTCATCGGCCTGTCCTTCGGGCTCAAAACGATCACATCCTGGGGTCTCTGCTTGCGAGGGGATTTCCTGGGAGGAACAGATCAACAACCGTCGGAGGAAGAATGAACCTGAGGTAAGCAAGGGGCTTTCGAGACAACTCAAAGCCAGAGCGGGCAGTTGTGAGCGAGACTGTAATTGTTGGAATGTGGATCTACTCCCCGTTCGATCCTCCTTATCAAGAGAAACAGTGTACCTGGTGCAATGGGCCGCTTATGAGTGGGCCGAACAGTTATCCACCCTCCCCCTGCAGTGCCGGAACTCGGTTCCATTTCCTAGTCTTCGCGGAGTGATGGCGGTCACCTGCTTTGACCTCCAAAAATGCCCGGGAAACTCACCCCTGCAACAAGGGCCCTGGAATCGATATTGTCCCCCTTCCCTGCTATGCCGTCCCTTGGCGGCTGATGACTCCGCCCACGATCCAACTCAGGTCCGGACCATTGAGGGGCTTAGGTAGCATGTCATAGGCTCCGCGCTGGATCGATTCCATCCAGAATTGCATATCATTTGAAAAGAAGACAACTTTGGCCTCCGGCCAGGCTCGGTTGATGGCTTCCAACAAAGAAAAGGCATTTTCCGCATCCGTGGCGTCAATGAGAACGAGAGAAAACTCCGCCGCATGTTCATGGACCTGGGTCCATGCCTCCTGAGGGTCTAAGAATGCAATTTCGCTTACTGAGCTGTAAAGGGCCTCTCGGATAGTTCGCTGACTGAAGGAATCGGAGTCGACTACCAGAACTCTCTTGAGGTTGGGACGAGAGGCCGCCGTGGCAGCTTGGACTCCAGCCGTGTACATGGCAACCTCCTAGTTGACGGGGCCTCACGGTGAGAAGAAGATAACACCGCATAAAATGAGATTGCCCCCCTTCAAAAATTCAAGTTGAATATTGAACGAACTGAAAGTGTATACCAAATTTTCGTCTTATGTGGTAAAAAATTCTCCCTATGCGGTAATTTCTTTCACCAATGCTGTAAGAAAAACCTCAAGTGTAATAGACCCCTCCCTTTTGTCTCTTTCGACCCGTGGGACGGTTGCTGGAGCATGCGAACCTTCATGTAGACGTAAATAGTTGTACCACTCATGTTGGAGTACGGTTATAATCCGTTCATCTCTGAACCCAACTTATGAATCCCGACTGCTGGCATCAGGTCAAGCAGGTCTTCCAGGCCGCCTTGGAGTACGAGCCTTCTGAGCGAGAGGCTTATCTAGAGAAAGCCTGCGCTTCTGATCCGCGAATCCGCTCAGAGGTAAAGGACTTACTGCGGGCTTACTACCAGGCCTCAAGCTTTATCGAAGATCCAGCCATCCACGCCACCCCCTCGCTGAATCAGGCTGAGTTTCTGGAATCAAGGTTCTCAAAGGACGGTCAACGCCTCGGGGCCTATCAGATTGCGCAGGAACTGGGTCACGGTGGGATGGGGACAGTCTACGTGGCCATCCGGGCTGATGATCAGTACCAAAAACAAGTCGCGATCAAGATCGTAAGTCCAGGGATGAACGCCGCCCATATCTTGGAGCGCTTTCGGAACGAACGGCAGGTGCTGGCTAGCCTGGACCATCCTAATATTGCACGGCTCTATGATGGAGGGACGACAGAGACGAGTTTGCCCTACTTTGTCATGGAGTATATCGAGGGCCGCTCCATCGACGTCTATTGTGAAGAGAATCATCTTTCCATTGAGCAGGTGCTGAGGCTATTCCGCCTGGTGTGTGATGCGGTCCATTATGCGCATCAGAACCTGGTCGTCCACCGGGACATCAAGCCGGGTAATATCTTAATCACCGCCGCAGGGGTTCCGAAACTGCTGGACTTTGGCATTGCCAAGATCCTTCGACCGGAGTTGTTCGAGGAGCCTCCGGTTACCACTATCACCCGGACGGGACTGCGGGCCATGACGCCGGAATACGCCAGCCCGGAACAGGTGCGCGGGGAGAGGGTCACCACCGCCACCGACATCTATTCTTTGGGAGTATTGCTCTATCGCCTATTGACAGGATGCTTCCCCTATCGCGTCAAGACGCGGCAGCCGGAAGAGTGGTACCGAGCCATTTGCGAACAGGTGCCCGAGAAGCCCAGCACAGCCCTTGAGCACGCTGTACCGGCAACCGGTGCTGCCGGGCTCCTGGTGGACGCTGATGACCCACAGCGAGTATCGAGGATTGATCCGAGCCGGAGCCGTGAACTGCGAGGAGATCTGGACAACATTGTCCTAATGGCCCTTCGAAAAGAACCGCAACAACGTTATGCGTCGGTTCAGCAGTTTTCAGAAGACATTCATCGCCATCTGGGTGAACTCCCGGTCATCGCCAGAAAACCGATTTGGACCTACCGGACTGGCAAGTTTGTCCAGCGGCACAAGGTTGGAGTAGCGGCTGCCGCTTTGGTGGCCGTTTCGCTTATAGGCGGCATAACCGTGGCTAGTTGGGAGGCCCGGGTGGCGCGACAGGAGAGGGCCAGGGCTGAAAAACGCTTCAACGACGTCCGGAGGCTGGCCAACTCGTTCAGGTTCGAACTTCATGATGCCCTCGAAACGCTGCCCGGTTCCACCAAGGCCCGCGAGCTGCTGGTGAAGCGGGCACTGGAATATCTCGACAGCCTGGCGCAAGAGGCAGGCAGTGACCCGTCGCTGCAACAAGAGCTGGCCGTATCCTATGAAAGGGTGGGAGATATTCAGGGAGACCCCTATGCTTCCAGCCTGGGCGATACCACAAGCGCCTTGGCCAGTCATCGCAAGTCCCTGGCGATTCGAGAACGATTGATTGCCGCCCACCCAACAGACCGAGGAGCCCGACGGGGAGTGGCGGCGAGTCATCTCAAAATCGGCGACATCCTCTGGGTGACCGGCAACTGGAAGAACGCACTGGAGGCCTACCAGAAGGCCCGCTTAGCGAATGAGGCCCTGCTTGCAGCCGATCCGTTGAATTGGGAGATTCGAGATAACCTGGCGATCAACTACCTTGCTCTGGGCGATACGCATGCAGAAATGAGTGACCTTCAGGGGGCGCTGGAGAACCAGCGCAAGTCCCTGGACCTGCGCCAGCAGTTGGCCCGGGAATCCACCGGTGCCAGGCAGCGACGTGGGGTGGCGGTGAGCTATGTCAAAGTGGCTGACATGTTGGTGCGGGCAGGCGAAGTGACAGAGGCCCTGGACAATTACCAAAAGGGGATTCGCATCTTTGAGGAGCTGGCAACAGTCGACCCAACCAACGGACGGTTCCGACAGCAACTTGCGAACGTCTACCAGAGAATGGGCGAGGCCCTATTGCGAACCAACAACGTTGTAAGCGCTCTCGGATACATGAAGAAACTGGTCAAGATTGACGAGGATCTGGCTGCGGCAGACCCGCAGGATGCAGTAGCGCGCCGCGACCTTGCTGGATCCTACAGCTCCATGGGTAATGCCTTGACCAAGAGTGGCGCTGATGCCGAGTCGTTGAAGTATGACCGGAAAGCTCTGGAACTCGCACTAGCCCTTTCAGCACAGGACCCTCAGAACGTCCAGGCACGTCGTGATGTCATGGTTCAGTACAACAGCATTGGTAACGTACTGGTCAAAAACCAGACCCTTGCCGAAGCAGGAACCAATTACCTCAAGGTAATAGGAATCGCGGAAGCGCTGGCTGCCGCCGATCCTGGCAACGGCCAAACGCGAAGCGACCTGGCCGAAGGTTACATTGAAATGGCTCGAATCAAGATGCACCTCGCCCTTGATGATGAAGCGCTGGAACTGCAGCTCAAGGCACAGAAGCTGCTGGAATCCGTGACGGCAGAGACCCCGACAAATGTTGATTTCGGTTCAGCTCTCGCGAGTCTCTATGCAGATCTGGGGGAGGTCCATGCTCACCGGGCAGCCACTGTTCCGCCCCCTGCCAGGCAGGCTTCTGAACAGTGGCGCCAGGCACGAACATGGTATCAAAAGAGTCTCGAGATCTGGCTCGATCTGCAACGTCGTGGCGCCTTGCCGGGCACCAACGCAAGCAAGCCCGTCACCATTACCCGACAACTTGAAAAATGCGATATAGCCCTGAGCAGAGTCAGCTCCCAATAATATAGCTTGATTCCACCAATGCCGCCTGCCGCCTGAAGTATGTTCGGCATCCGGCGGCATGTGCTGCCCGTCCGTTGACTGTCACTTCGACTTCTTCATCCCTGTGGCCACAGCCTTGGCGATATTGTGAAGTGAGTCACCCATGGCCTCGTTCTCGCCAGGGGTGGTCTGCAGGGTTTGTGCGGAAGCAGCGCCGGCATTCACGCGCTGCATCATAGACATCATCATGCCCATGGAGGGGTCGAGGTGCCCCAGCGGAGAACCGAGCAGGCCGGCACCTCCTTTCGGCATAAAGAGGTTCATCATCTGGGGATTGAAGCCCATGAACCCCCTGCTCATCATGGCAAAGCTTCCGGCGGTGCTCGCCAGACTCAATGCGCTGCGCAAATCAAAGCCGACTCCAGTCTTGCCGCTTACCGTGGATGCCAGCTTTGGCGAAGTGCTTCCAGCTGGAAACAGTTTAAATTCAGCTTTGGCCTCGAACCTTTCTTTGGAGGGGTCACCCTGCATGCCGCCGCTGGTCATGCTGGAGACCTTGCTGAGCATACCCAGCATGCTAGGGGAAGCCTTCTTCAGGTCGGTAATTTCGGCGAAAAGCACGTAGTCGCATTGCTTTTGCTAGACCTCAGGTCCGAGTTCTTCGGGCGTTTTGCCTACCAGAGATGTCGCGTCACCCTTGGATTCCAATACAAAACTCGTCAGTTGATCGCGCAAAGCAGTGCCTGCGAATGGCCTGCCGGTCCGATTGACGACCTCCGCCACCCCAATCCGGACCGCACCGGGCTGCTTCGGTCCAACGGGCCCGGTCGCCGGGACGGCGGTTCCATGGGGGCCACTGCTCAGGCCATTTCCGGGGAGTGTGGCCATTTCCTGCAGGCTGCTCGCCTGGCTGTAACCGGCGGGAACCTCAAATAACGCAGCATCCAGGGGAGCAGCAGAGAATTCCACCGTCTCCATGCTCAAGGTGGTTGTTGTTTTTCCATCCTCGCCATAAATTGTTGTTGTGTACTGTAGTGGATGTCCCAGCTTCCCCTGACCCGTCATAGTGTTACGAACTTCATCGGTACATGCGGATTGACCTTGTTGTGACGCTGCCGTGGCGGGAGACGATCCAAGCGGGCAGACTGTTTTTGCGTCGAAATCGATGTACCAGCCATCGGTCTCGATCCGCTCCTTCTTTTGATCACAGGCGTCAGGGCTGGGATCCTTAATTACGGTCGACTTGATATGGCGTGCAGAGTAGCCGAAAAGCTGTTTCCGTTCGCCGGTATCATTGACCGTAGTGGTGTAGGTAACAATACCCCGGCGCTCTTGCAGGGCGGTAGACGACTGAGTTTGGACCGAAGGGAGATTAGGTATCATGCCATTGCCGCCGAGCGGCATGATCATGTAGGACTTGGCTCGGTCGTTGACCTGAATCACTTGCTTCAGATCGCACTGGTTGATCATGGTCATATCAGTGCCTAGGACCAATCGTTGTCGGCTCCCCTTGCTAAGGACCGTGGTTTCTGTGGCGTGCCCGCCCGAAGAATACCGGGCTTTGATCGTGCTGTCTGGCCAGATCACTCCGACCCATACGGTTATTGACATCAGAAACGGAAGGCGAATGCCGTTATTCTTCTCATAAATTCCTCCTTGAATTGTTGCTTTGTCCAATAACGCGCAAAAGCGGGTGAGGAGGGATCATCAGATGAATTTTTTCTTACGAAAGCACGGGAATCAGTTCTATCGTTGTCCCGTTAACCTGCATTCAGGCGAGTCCGAAGGTCATTAACCAAACCGGCCATATTTCTGGAGGGATTGTGGCAGAAGGTTCCCCCAAGGAAGTCACCCAGCTCCTGAAGGAATGGAGTGCCGGCAGCCCAGAGGCTCTCGAACAATTGATTCCTTTGGTTTACAAGGAGTTACATCGTCTAGCGCAGAGTGCGCTGCGACGCGAGAGATCAGAACACACCTTGCAGAGCACAGCCCTGGTTCATGAGGCCTATTTGCGCCTAGTCGGCCAGCGGCGGGTCCAGTGGCAGAGCCGCGCGCACTTCTTCGCTGTGTCCGCTCAGTTGATCCGCCGGATCCTGGTGGATTACGCCAGGAAACAACATGCGGCCAAACGGGGGGATAACCCTCTGCGGCTGACGCTTGATGAATCCGTCGCAGTCCCTAACAAGCGCGAGGTTGATTTAGTAGCATTGGACGATGCACTGGGCATGCTGGCCAACCTCGACCCTCAGCAATGTCGCATTGTTGAATTGCGCTTTTTTGCCGGACTCTCCGTGGAGGAGACCGCCGAGGTGGTCGGAATCTCAACCGCGACGGTGAAGCGCGATTGGGCTATGGCCAAGGCCTGGCTCTATCAACAACTTCATAATGCTTAGACAAAGATCCTTTGACCATCCTCATCTTCGTGAAAACCGTCCCTGCTCCAGTTTGGCGCGACACCGCCGATGAAAATGGCAGGGAAGCCACGATGAATTTGTTTGGGAACCGTTGTTCCCTGAATGCATCGTGGGCTTTTCAAAAGGTCACAAATGCCCACGGATACTGCGCTCTTGGCAGTAACCGTGGCTGCCAAAACTCGCATTTTCATGCAACCGCTATTCATCCGGCAGTGACGCACCCATTAGAAGGCCTTTGTCAAGAGAAAAAAGATCTCCTTGAGGAGTCAGGCCTAGTTTTTTTGCAAAGGGTGGTCGCAATGTGCCGACCGGATGACTCCCGGCGCGCGCGAACTGGGGAGAAGCGCCGGAAGATTCAACCTTTGTTTAGAGACTAACCTGAGTCCAACCTGGTGTACTAATGTCTCCTCAGGCCCTGTGGACCTAAAGGGGAGCGGAACGACGAACCGCTCGGTTGAGTGGTCTGAACCGCACCCGGGGTTTTCCCATATTATGGGTCGTGGTCCACTAAGCGGACACACTCCATGCACCCATCAGGATCAAGGCGGTGAGCTATCTCAGCACGGCTCGGCCCCTGGCTGGACATCAGCCCCAGAAAACCGTCGGTACCAGACCGTGTCCAAGTGGGGGTCCGCAACGGACAGAACCAGGGGTTCCCCAGGTCCGGGGACCTGGGCCAGCGTTACCAGGGCTCACGGTCTGGGCGTCTCCGCCCACGAAACCGGAAGGTTCGTTTTTGTTTTTGACGGGAACCGCCTCCAATCAGACATGCGGGTTGTCAGCCCAGCGTCACCGCTGGTTGACGGTTCCCGTCAAACTTCAAGAGCCGAACAACCGTTCGGGCTCAAAAGGAACTTGATCGCGTAGGACATAGTAACAGGCGCGGGCCAGCTTGTGCGCCAGGGCTTTCAAGGCCAGCGCGTGGTTGCGTTGGGCGGTCTTCTTCTCCACGTAACGGTGAGGCTGCGGGTAATGACGGGCCGCCTGGTGAGCGGCTTCCACGTAGGCCCAGGCCAGATACTGGTTGCCATTGCGATGGTTGTTTTCTCCTTTCTTCTTGTCGTTGCTCATCCGTCGGCTCCCCACACAGCGGCAGTAGGAAGCGTAGTTCCCCACTGGGGGAAAACGGCCAATGTCGCCCGTCTCCAGCCAGATCGTCATGGCCAGGATCTCTCCGATTCCGTACACCGTTTCCAGCAGGTGAAAGGAGCGGTCCAGCTTAACCCGGCTTTTGACTTGCTTCTCAATCGCCCCGATTTTCTCGGTTAACAGACTCAGGACCGCCAGGCTCGTGCCTACCGCCAGGGGTCGTTCCTGATCACTAAAGATCTGCTCCACTTCAGGGGCGGTCAGCTTTTCGATCCCGCGGCGGCTGAACCGGCCCCCCGTGTGGCGCGTCAGAATGTTGCCCACGTGCAGCAGATGACGGGTCCGGTCTCGTACCAGCCAGAGACGGTGCCGCAACAGGTCGCGCAGCGGGCGTTGTTGCTGGGGGTAAATGTAGCCTTCCGGCAACACCCCCAGCCGCAGCATCCGGGCCAGCCACTCGGCGTCGGAAAAGTCGTCGCTGTACTTGAGCCCACTGTATTGCTCAATCGCGGCCGTATGGGCTAAATGCACCCGATGTCCCCTCTCCATTAGTCCGTCCACCAGCCAGTACCAGTTATAGGTCGATTCCACCACCACTCCCACCAACTCCTCTTGAAAACGTCTCAGTCCCGCCACGATCGGCCCCAACTCGTTGGGCAAGCGCTTCCGGTACAGCACCTGGTCCTGTTCGTCTTGAACCACCGTGTAATTGTTGTTGGAATGCAAATCAATTCCGCAGTACAGTCTCATCGAAGGTCTCCTTTCTGTTAGTTGTCTTTCCAGCGACTACTAACCAAAGTCTAAACCCTCTCGGCTTAGACTGGGGAGGCCTTCTAGATGATTATCAGTCATTTGCCAGACGAACTACTTGTTCGAAGCTACCGAGCCGATGGGATTTGAGACTTTCTCGATCTTGAGATAGATAGTGTAATCCCCAACAAAACGCACCCCTCCGGACTCATTTGGCCTGTCTTTGAACTGTATCGAAAACAACTTGGACGCTTCAGTGCCCAAGGCCTTTTCCAAGTCTCTCCTGCCAAGATAAACGGCTGTCGCTCCGGGATACATGCCATCGTGATCCAAGCCGATGGGGCGATCGTAACTACTTGCCAGATCTGGGATACCGCTTGCGGTTCTTACACGAGCAAGGGGATAGCAGTAAGGCCACCACTTTCCGAATAATTTCCCATGGTCGCCATATCGGAGATCATTGGGGGAGAAAAACATGTTGGAAGAATACTTCATCGGACTGAGAGATTCGCTGGACCAGCTGGAACCCTCGGATCAACGGGTGGAAGCGGCCGCCCAACGGCCTCGCTACGTTCCCCTGGTGGCCAAACTGAAAACCTTACGGGGGATTGGCACCTTAACCGCTTTGACGCTGATTGCTGAATTCGGGGATTTGAAGCGCTATACCAGCGCTCCCGCGTTCATGCTGGGGGTGGTGCCCAGTGAATACAGCAGTGGCTCGCGGGAGCAGAAAGGCAGTATCACCAAAACCGGCAATGCCAACGGGCACCGGGTGGTGGTCGAGGCCGGCTGGCACTATCGACACCGTCCGGGCCTCAGCCGGGCGCTCCGTCAGCGACGTCAAGGACAGTCTCCCGAAGTGCTGGCCATCGCCAAACGAGCTGACTTGAGTTTGTCGCAAAAGTACTACCGCTTGCTAAATCAAGGGAAACGACCCGTGGCGGCAGTGGCCCGAGAA
>JBGPHY010000104.1:0-12082 GCA_041484625.1 Terriglobia bacterium
GAGCCCAATGTGGACCATCTCACCTGAGCAGGTGACAGCATACCATCGTGACGGCTACGTCATTCTTCGGAGGCTATTTGACCGGGAAGAGATCGACCTGTTGCGCCGCACGGCTCACGAAGATCGAAAGCTGGATGAATTGTCCTTCAACCGCGCCGATGGTGAAGGAGGTGTGGTGCGTCTGACCCTGTGGAATCATCCCGGTAGCACCATCTATGGGATGTTCGCTTGTTGCTGTCGGATTGTTGGTACTGCTGAGGTGTTACTGGGAGGCGAGGTCTACCATTACCACTCCAAGATGATTCTCAAGGATGCCAGGGTAGGAGGGGCGTGGACCTGGCATCAGGATTATGGCTATTGGTATGAGAACGGGCTCCTGTTTCCGTTGTTGACCAGTGTCACGATTGCAGTGGATCCAGCCACCCGCGAGAACGGCTGTTTGCAGGTGGTGACAGGCTCCCACCTGTTGGGTCGTATCGACCACACAAAGAGCGGTGATCAAGCCGGAGCCGACCTGGAGCGGGTCAACGAAGTCCTCAAGAGATTGGAACTGGTCTATTGCGAAATGGAGCCCGGAGACGCCGTCTTCTTTCACTGTAATACGCTGCATCGTTCCGATCAGAATCGTTCGGAGCAGTCGCGCTGGTCCTTGATCTGCTGCTACAATGCGGCCCGAAACGACCCCTACAAGGAATCGCATCATCCGCGTTATACCCCCTTGGAAAAAGTCGAAGACGAAGCCATCAAACGGTTGGGAATAAAACGCTTCGGGGACGACTCCAAGGAGGAGGCCTTCCTGGATCCCCGCAACGATCACAGTGTAAAAGAGGTGGAGCAGTAACCTACCCCCAGGCGAGTCCGACATACCAGAGATGGATCCAACAGCGGAGTTCTTCTGGCATCAAGTCCCGAAATCTATTAAAATGTTGCGATCGTGGTAGTTCAAGCCATGTTGACCTAGAATCAATGGACTTCACTCACAATCTGTATCTCTCCTCTTTCGAAAGAATTGAATTCCCGGGGACTGTGGTTCCTTGCGAAAAAATAGAGAAAAATTGCAGCGTTCCGGGTTTTTTTGTGTGCTATGGAGGCTGCTCGAAGAATCTTCCTGCTATTCCAGTTCAGTGGGGCTTGACAATTCGAAAGCCAGAGTCTTTAACCTTGTGAGTTCTCCCATGCGTTTTCCTGTTGGTATCTTGGTCGCGTGCCTCTTGGCGTCATCCGCTGGTTGGGCACAGTGGGAGCCGCTTGGACCCTACGGCGGACATGCGCTGAAAATCCTCATGGATTCCGCCAACCCGCAAAGACTGTATGTGTTCACCAAGAATGGACAGTACTACCGATCAAACAATGGAGGGCGATCATGGGACTTCATCCCCATATCGCTTCCGAGGAACGCAGCGGTGAACGCGGCTGTTTTGGATCCGGGCAATGCGGAGATCCTCTATATTGGGGTCTCTGACCAGTTCATGCGCGGTCGTGGGGTCTTCGAAGGGATCTACAGGAGCGTTGATGGCGGCCGAAACTGGACGCAATTGCCGCAAACCTCCAACTGGTCAGTTCTTTCCCTGGCCATCACCACAGATCGGCCTCAGGACATTGCCGCGGGGACGCGAGACGGTGTGTTCCGCAGCAGGAACGGCGGAAAAGACTGGAAGCGTTGTTCTCCCGCCGATCATCCGGAACTAAAAAACGTAGTCTCCCTGGCTCTCGACCCTCTGGCTCCGGACGTAATCTACGCTGGGACTCCACACCTTCCCTGGAGGACATTAGATGGCGGGGCACACTGGGCTTCCATCACCGAGGGGATGATTGACGATTCCGACATTTTCTCCATCGCCGTGGATCGGGAGAAAGTGCACATGATTTACGCCAGCGCCTGTAGCGGGATCTACCGCAGCATCATCCGGGGGACGCGCTGGATTAAAGTTCAAGGCATTCCCGGCTCAAATCGTCGAACCCACATTCTTCTCCAAGATCCCGTAGACCCCAATGTTCTCTACGCGGGGACGACCCAGGGGCTGTGGAAGTCGGAGGATCGCGGGACTACATGGGAGAAGCCGAATCCTTATCCATATTCGATCAACTGTATCGTGGTCAGCCCGCTGGATAACCAGCTCCTTTACATGGCTACTGACCGTAGCGGCATCTTGAAGAGTACAGATGGAGGGAAGACCTTTGAAGCCAACAACCAGGGATTCGTTAACCGCAACCTCACCCAGCTCCTTACAGAAGGCCGCTTTTATGCCAGCAGTGTCTATGACGGCGATTTCGGAGGGATCTTTTCCAGCCAGAATGAAGGACAGTCCTGGGAGCTGACCGCCAACTACACGGCCCTATTGGATCGCAATATCATCTCCATGGCGGTCGCACCACAGAATCCGGATTTGATTGTGGCGGGTACCTACGAAGGCATGATGAGGTCTCTGGATGGCGGGGTCAACTGGCAATTAATTCAAGGGAGCGATTTCGGCTGGAGCCAGGGGACCCGCCGTATTGGCGTCGACAAGAGCAAGCCTCGGGTCCAGAAGCAAACCTCGGAGATCATTCCCCCCCCCTTGCGAATGGCCTTGCGATTCAATGACTTGACGTTTTCCAAGACACATCCTGGGGTCCTTTATGCCGCCAGCTCAGCTGGGCTGTTTAGAAGCTCCGACAACGGGGAATCCTGGCAGCGGGTCTCCAGTCTGGGAAGCCGGGATATCTCACGAATTGTTCTCCACCCCTCCTATCCGGACTGGCTGATGATCCTGGTTTCCGGGGAGCTGATGATATCGCGAAATCAAGGCAAGCAATGGACGACTACCAACTTCGAGACTCCCGGCATTCAAATCTACCACTTCGCTTTTGCCCCTCAAGCTGTCGGTCAGTTGTGGGCAGGAACTTCCCATGGACTGTTTCAATCCACGGATGGCGGTCGAAGTTGGATGCGCAAAAAGGGGGGCCTGCCATTTGCACCAATTCACAACCTCTATCTTTCTTTTCAGAATCCCGAAGAGATATTTGTCCAATCGAACGGGTCCGGCCAGCTGTACCGCACGTTAGATGGGGGCAGTACCTGGGAACCTTTCGACACCCGCGGTCTGGAAAATGCTGCTGTGCAGTCATTTACAGCGACTGGATCAAGTGACAGAGATCTCTGGATTCTGGCCGAAAACCGCGGGGTCTTTCGGTATCGACTCCAACCTGCCGCAGCCTCAAAGTAAGTGAAGGGGCCTTGTCATGAGAAGACTCACTGGAAGTAATTTCTTGAATATTATAACTACTTGTGTAGTTTTATCTTAATCAGTCAAGAATACTCAGGCTAACGCTGTGAGACATTGACCATGAAAATGTCTTTCATGGGAGAGGTTTCGCATCGCTAACACGGTCATTCGTGTCGCTTGGCGATGCGAATAAGCGGTCATGGTAAACTCAGCGAGTCCGGAACAAAAACTGATCTCTTATAAAACTATATTTGTAGTAGAAATTCTTCAAGTTTTCGGAGTGCTTCTGAGAGGTGTGGCGCACAGTTGCAATGGGAGTTTCTGGATGTTCGGTCGACACCCAAATGGCCTGAGGACTCCGATCTTTAGGTAAAGGTTGGAATTCAGAAAATGGTGCACTCCTTCTTGCTCTCCCTTGCGTATAAGGAAATATGAACAAACGCTCGAGGCCAAGAACAGGATTATGGACTTAAGCCAGCAGACAATATCCGAAGCCGCGAAAGGTGATCAATTGGCTTTCACTGAGATTGTCCGGCACCACAAATCCATGGTTTACAGTCTGGCGTACCACTCTCTGCGGGACAGCGGACAGGCGGAGGAGTTGGCACAGGAGGTTTTCCTTCAGCTCTTCCGGAACTTAAAGAAAATCGATTCGCCCGCACATCTGACTTTCTGGTTGCGACGAGTCACCAGCCATAGATGTATCGACTGGAGTCGGCGCCAACGCGTCAGGCCGCAAGTCAGCCTGGAAGAACTTCCGGATCCTCCGGCGCCTGAATCCCAAGTGGACCCCTTACTGGCGCGGCGGCTGAGAGAACTAGTGGACAGTCTCCCGGAAAAACCTCGCATGATCATCACGTTGCGCTTTCAAGAGGATCTGCAACTGGGGGAAATTGCGGAGATTCTCGATATGCCCTTGAACACGGTCAAGAGTTATTTGCAGCGCTCCCTGGCCAAGCTGGAAGAAAAGCTCACTGCATTGGAGAGGTTACCTGTATGAATCCCTTGGATGAAGAACTCAAGAAAACGTTTCGCCGTCTGGCCCCCCCCCACGGGTTTGAGGAAAGGGTTCTAGCTAAGATTTCGGCGCAACCAGTCTCCCGGCAAGGTCTTTGGGAGAAGATGGCGGCGGCCGTTCGGATTTCTCATCTCCGCTGGGCAGCGGTCGGTCTGATGGCGGTTCTCTTCATTTCCTTGGGGGTGGCCGAATACCTCCGTCAGAAAAGAATAGAAGAAGAGGGGAAAGCTGCCAAGACCCAAGTCATGCTGGCGCTTCAAATTGCCAGTTCCAAGTTGAACTATGCGCAAAGAGCAGTTCTGGCAAGAACCAACTATTTGCCGGAGGCAGAGACGGGCAAGCCTCATCCGTAGTATTGGTTGTCATTATCATGGACGGAGTCGTTTGGGGAAAAGCTTGCAGAAGTCAGGAGGTCCTGTGGACGACTACGGGGTTCAAGATGTCATCCCGGCGAAGACCGGGACAAGATATCAAGAAGGATTGGAGGTTTTATGGAGACACGAACTTCGTTCAAATGGGCACTGCCGCTAGTTTTGCTGACTCTAGCCGCGGTGAAGGCTCACCTCTTATGGGGACAGGACGTTTGGCTCAAAATTGCGCATCTGGAAAAACTGGAGGCCAAAGCTGACAATGTAGTGGATGTTAGCTTGGACGGCTCCATGCTTCAGCTGGCAAGCAAGTTTCTGTCCAACTCAAAGCCCGACGAAGCCAAGGTGAAGGACTTGATCTCGGGATTGAAGGGCGTCTATGTCCGTAGCTTCGAGTTCAACGTTGACAACGCTTACAGCAATGAGGATGTCGACGCCATCCGGTCTCAACTTCAGGGTCCGGGCTGGGTTCGGATGGTGGGGATTCGCAGCAGGCGGGACAAGGAGAATGTGGAAGTCTTCATGCTCAACGCGGGGCAGAAGATCAACGGACTGGCCATCCTCTGCTCCAAGCCCAAGGAGTTGACGGTCGTTAATATTGTTGGATTGATCGATCTGGACAAGCTCAGTGAACTGGAAGGACAGTTCGGCATCCCCAAGCTGGGCTTGGAGGCCGCTGAGAAGAGCAAGAAAGATAAAGGAAAGGAGTGACTCCCAATGCGTGCGACCCGGTGGTGTGGCTTGCTCTTGGCAGGTATTGTCTTGTTTGCAGGGCGGGCTTACGCCGAGGATGCTGAGTTTGCGCGATTAGTCAAAGCAATTGAATCTCGCTACCATGTGCAGGTGGATTACATCATGGGCCAATTAGCCCAAAACCAGGATCGTGCCCTGCAACTGCGCACCGCCTTTGTCTACCGGCAGAACTTGTTTATCCGCTTCCAACGCTTCGACGGAAAGACCTGTCGGGAGGAAATGCGGGAATACACCGTAACTCCCTCCGCCAAAGGTACGGAGAAGAAACTGACGCGGCTTTCCGGGAAATACTTGAAAGATGGGATCCTCTCTGAATACTCGGATCCCGGTTACAGATATAAGGAAATCGACATTGACGGGGTCCTGATTGACGACTTTGCTGAGGACTTTGCAAACGACAAAGATTCCCGCGATGGAATCAGCGCAGATATGGAGGGGAATTCAAAGTAAAAGCCGTTTTCTTCTACAAACGCGCGATGGCTATCGCCCTCGAGAACAGCGGCTTTCAACAGGCCTCAGTCAGTACCGCCCTATCCTACGAGGAGCCCTTCAGTGGCGGGGGTTCGCCCAAGAAACCATGAGGCGCTGCTCGGTGTCATTAACGCTTCTTGGCCGATGGCTGTACCCATACTACATGGAACACTGAGAATAGACCTGCCAGCCTTGAGCCGGGCCCCCAACCGACGGAATCCATATTTCTCAACTTGAGCAAGTGCTCGCGAAGGGTAGTCGCTGATTCCGCCGGCAAAAAAGGGAACCTTTTTCCTCGGAGGAAGGACTTTTAGGGTAAACTACTTGCAAAGTTAGGTTCAACAAGTATCTGAACCAGGAAGGGGGAGATCGGGAAAATATGTTCCCATCTAACTTTGCAGAGCGCCGCACCCGGGTCATCCCAGTGCTGCTAGTAGTTCTATCCCTCGCCTGTTGTGCCAAAGGTCCCACTGACGATTCCATCAGCCAGGGGCTGAAGGCCGGCTTCTTCTCCGATCCTCAATTGAAGAATGAAGCCATCCAGGTTGCGGTGAACAACGGGGAAGTCACATTGGGTGGCGAAGTCTCCAGCGACGGGGCGCGGCTCCAGGCCTACAAACTGGCCAATGAGATCCCGGGGGTCAGGAAAGTCATCGATTCTATGACGGTAAGATCAGCGAGCTCCACACCAGCCGCTGCCCCTCCACCCCGAGTTGAGAAACAGACCCAATCAACATCCACTCCGGGTCAGAGATCCCCTCTTACAGACAAAGCCAAACCCGCCGAAGGAGCTGGGAACTCGAGCGATACTGAGTCGGCCAGAGCCGTGGCCACAACCTCCTCCAGTTCCACCCCCCCTGCTTTAACTGTGCCTCCTCCCAAAGCGTACACTATTCCTGCCGGCACGGATGTCAGGATCCAGATGATTGATGCCGTGAATTCCAAGAACAGCAAGGTGGGGTCGACCTTCCAGGCTTCGCTCTACGCACCAATCACGGCAGGTAATGAAGTCGTAATCCCTGCAGGCGCCGACGTTTTCGTTCGTCTGGTAAGTGCCAAGTCCGCTGGAAAGATCACGGGACAAAGCGAGCTCGAACTGGAACTGGACCACATTCAACTCCAGGGCAAGACGATTCCACTCAAGAGCAGCACCTATCAGCAGGCCGGAGAATCGAGAGGCAAGCAAACGGCCACACGCACGGCCCTGGGGACCGGCATCGGCGCGGCCATTGGGGCCATCGCGGGCGGAGGCAAAGGTGCTGCCATCGGTGCAGCAATTGGTGCCGGCGGCGGAATGGCCACACAGATTCTTACCCACGGCAAAGAAGTGCAGGTTCCCGCGGAGACTAAGCTCGACTTCAAGCTCTCAGAGTCGTTTGATATTTTCATGCAGTCTTTGGAGGTCAACAAGTCCGGGACGCGTACTCCTGTGCCAACTGCTGGAAGGTCCGACCGGAAAGCGGAAGAGCCGAGGCCGAAAGAAGAATTCTAGGTATTGCCGGCCAGTACCTCAACCTGGTTTGGAATGATTCATGAGTGCTACAGTAGGCATTGTGCTACGCGCCACCGGCGGCTCGATGTTTCTTGTTTCTCTCGACAAGGTACAAGAATTTGCGGGCCATCTATTTTCCTGATCTTGCTGTTGAAATTAGGACTCATCAGTTCTATGATAGTAACTCGCTAACGGGGGGAAGGAGATTTCTTACCCTTTCCTTTTCTGTCCTTAATGATCAGATTTATTGGAAATGATTGTTGACTGTCAGGTGAGAATTCCGGACTTGGCTTGGTTCCAGCCAGTGGAACCGGGAGCTGGGATCCTTATCACAATCACAAGTGGAATTCAGTTGACTTCTAGTAGTTTTCAAGATCGATCGGTGTGGGTTTCATCAACTCTTCTTTAGAAAGGGAGGATGTCAATGCGAAAGAATGGTGGGTTGGTTTGTGTGGTGCTGGGTCTCCTCCTTCTTGGCAGTACGGCGGCATGGGGGCAGGAAAAGTGGGAAGCGGGGATTTATGGTGGTGGTTCCTATTTCTCCAATCCGAATGTGAAGAGCTCTTTCCCAAGTCCGAATTCCCAGTTGGTTTACACCTTCGCGCGAGGCGGAGTGCTGGGTTTTCGGGTCCGGGAGAATCTGACTGATCATTTTGGATTGGAGCAATCGTTTACTTTCCTGGGGACCAACAATGCCAGGGCTGGAGTAGGCGCGGTGGGGATACGGCACCGGCAGGCCTATTTTAACGCGCTGTTGTGGGGCTACGGAGTGGAGGACCGGATCCGTCCCTATTTCAGTTTCGGTGCAGGATGGAACGGGTTTAGTCCGACAGACAAAGCCAAACAGCAATTTGCGGATTCCATTGGGCAATACCTGGGTTCGAGCAACTTGTTTGGGTTCAACCTGGGCGGTGGCTTGAAGGTCAAACTGGCGGAGCACGTGGCGTTGGATTTCAGTCTCCGCGACTTCATTCATAAGGCCCCTTCCTTTAGTTTCCCCGATCCGGAGCGGAAGTGGATTCATAACCTCCAGCCTCAGGGCGGACTGATGGTGCTGTGGGGCGGTCAGCCGCCGATAGTGCACACTTTCACGGTAGGGCCGAATATAGAGGCGGGGAAGACGGCGTTGTGTCCTGGGGAGACGACCAGTTTGCGGGCAAGTGCGACGGACTCGATTGCGACGGCCAAGCCGACCTACAAGTGGACGGTGAAGGGGCAGGAAGTGGGGACGGGGGCGGAGTACACGTTTACGGCGCCGGGACAGGCGGGCCAGTACGATGTGGCTGTCCATGTGTTTTATGACACGGCGGGGATGAGCAAGCGGGAGCTGAAGGCGGTCAAGAAGACTCCGGGGGCGGCGGCGGAGCGGACGATCACGCTGACGGTAAAGGAGACGGCGCCGCCGCAGGTGACGGCCTCGGTGGATCGCTCCTCGGTGCAGCGAGGGGAGCGGGTGCGGCTGGTGGGGAATGCGACGGCCGGGGAGTGTTGTGGTGCGGTGAGCTATCGCTGGACGGTGAACCGGGGACAGATTCTGAGCGGGGCGGACCAGGCGACGGCGGAGCTGGACACCTCGGGGCTGAGCTTCAGCGACAGTGTACAGGGGGCGCAGCAGCAGAAGATTGTAGCGACGCTGGAAGCGACGACGGAGAAGTGCGGGAAGGCGACGGCGCAGACGGCGGAGATCACGGTGGGCTACACGGCGCCACCGCCGCCGCCGGCGCCGAAGGCGATGCAGCTGTCGGACATTAATTTTGCGAGCAACAGCGCGCGGGTCAACAACTGTGCGAAGCGGGTGCTGGGCAATGAATTGTATCCGCAGATGACGGATGCGCGGTACCGGGACTATGACATCGTGTTGATCGGGCATTTGGATGAGAAGGAGAAGGGGAAGGTAGCGGGGAAAAAAGACACGACGCTGGACCGGGAGCGGGTGTTGAACGCGGTGGCGTTTTTGACGGGGAAGGGGGCGACCTGCAAGGACCTGGAGGTGGGGCGGATCAAGGTGGCCTGGGTGGGGAAGGAGCAGGCCAACGAATTCAAGTCGACGTTCTGTGACACGAGCACGCGGGAGCGGGGCAAGGACAAGGTGAAGAGCGGAGACGAGAAGGCGAAGAACCGGCGGGTGGAGATCTGGCTGGTGCCGAAGGGGGCTGACCTGCCGGCAGGAGCCAGCAACCTGCAGGTTGTGCCCAGCGACATCGGCAAGCGGGGCTGCCCGAAATAAGAGGGGAGTTGCTGTTGGCGCAGGGATGAAGAGGGGGATGCCGCTACAGATCGGCATCCCCTTTTATCTCAGGGACCCTTCGGGGAATACCCGCTTGAAGTCCTTCTTCAAACTAATCACTGTCCAGCCGTGCTGGGCGGCTTCCTTTAATACTTCCTCTGCACCCTCGTCATACTCGTATTCGCGGTCGGCGTCGTCGTGATGGAGTACCATAGTCAGGGCGGGGTGCAGGCCGGCAGCGGCGAATTGCATCATTGCCAGGTCACCATCAGAGTTGCCCGCCACCATAATCGGGCGAATGCCGATGTGAAGGAAGATGCCCAGCGGTTTGCCCTCCCCGTTGTTGACAAAGCCAATTCCGGCCCGACGGGCCAGTTCCAGGCCTTGGGGGGATGGCCTGACTTCGTACTCCACGTTGGAACCTATCACGTCCTCACGGGAGATCCCGTACGTTGGTTCGGAGAACTCGCGGATGAAATCAACACCGTTCCCGGAGGTCATGAAGACCTTGAAGCCGCTTGCACGCAGTAAATTCAGCAGCTCCAGCATTGGCTGATAGACGCATTCAGTATACAGACGATGGAACCGGGGGTGCCGGGCTGTCAGCAACCACTCGCGTATTTCTGCCGAGTACTCCTCCACGGTCAGGCCGGCGTCCGGGACGACGATGAGATTCTGCAACTCGAGCATGCCAAACTGGGCGAGAGTTCCCAGATCATCCTCAAGGGCAGCTTTGAAGGGCTGCAGATCTTTCCACTCCGGATGTTGAGGAGAGCGTGCCTTCACCCGGTCGCCGAGATAGGCGAGTTGAGCAGGGATCGGCTTCTCCGTCCAGAGAGTGCCGTCATTGTCAAAGACGGCTACCCGCTCGGCAGGAGGAACATACGCAGGGCTGCCCACATTCGTCACTTCTCTCACGAACGCAAGGATGCTCTGTTTGCTCTTCCCGTCATTCCAGGAAGGCAGCGGATCTCGATTCTGCGGGTTTGCCGCAACGGTAGCAGCAAAGCAGAAAACCAAGAGGTGAACAAAGGCTCTTCGTCGCATGGGTCCTTATATCAGGGATCAGGATATCCGGTAGACCCCTCGGGAAGTACCGAGCACGAAACAACACCGGGGTTCATTGTTACCCTTGAGACCAGGAACGTTCAGGTACGGCTCCATCATACCAGAAGAGCCGTCTGGCCGTGGACTTCCCTTTCGACTCTCGGTTGGTTGCGCGACGCGTCAAGGAGAAACAGGGCGAGAGTTACGGAGTGGGATGTTTACAGATATCCAATTCTGAGACAGCAGCGGAACACCCTGGGGTCTTCCTCCCCCTGAAAATGCGCTGGAGGCGACAAAGGTTTCTATGGAGATTCGTTCAACTTTCAAAGCCAAGTGGTTTTGGTACTCGGTCCTGTGCGTAGTGTGCTGGGGGGGCTGGGCCATCTGTTCTAAGCTGGGATCGACACACATCCCCGCCAAAGAGATGCAGTTCCTCTTCACTCTGGGAACTCTGCCCGTTGCCCTGGCGCTCGTGATTGCCAGGCGATTCCAATTCGAGAGGAGTCTGAAGGGGATTCTCTATGGGACGGCCAACGGGGTGTTGTCCGGCATTGGAGGCCTGGCGCTGTTTGCTGCCTACCGAAGCGGAGGCAACACGGCTGTCGTCACGGCTGTCACGGCACTGTACCCCATGATCACAGTCCTTCTGGCGATTTTGATCCTGCGGGAACGTCTCAACTGGCGCCAGGGAATCGGCCTTGCCTGTGCCGCCGCTGCCATCGTCATTTTTTCTCTGGAGGTGGGCTGATGCTTGTTTTGCCTCCCTGGTTTCTCCTTGCGGCAGTCATCCTGTTGACTTGGGGAATTGTCGGCCTCCTGCAAAAGCTTTCCACCAACTACCTTTCCGCGGATTCTGCGCTGATCTGGTTGGTCGTGGGATTCCTTTTGCTGCAGCCGCTGTTCTATACAGGAAAGGCAATTCTCGATCATCCCTCCGCCAGCCTCGGCTGGGCGTTGCTCAGCGGGGTATTGAACGCTCTGGGATCCTGGGCGCTTTTGGCTGCGATGTCAAGCGGAGGAAAGGCATCCATAGTGGCTCCCTTTACAGCATTGTATCCGCTGGTGGTTGTCCTCTTGGCACCCTTGGTCCTGCATGAGTCCATATCACTGTTGCAGGGATTCGGTGTTTTTATGGCCTTGGCCGCTGTCTTCTTATTATCCCTTTAATCAACAAAGTGGAATCTTTCCGCAACTCGGGTGCTATAATTGGGGCACTGTCAATCAAGAATAGCCGGCTTCGGGAGGAAGCATGAAATTACTCCCGGTTTCCCTGTATGAAGTTGACAGCGAGCTGCAAAGCGCGACAAGCGGCTTCCCCCAGCCCTCTGAGCCTCAGTGTCCTCCTTTGACTGTTGAATCCAGCAAAATTGGGGGACAGCATTCTTTGCTCCGGCTTGGCGTTCGATCCCCCCACACGGCGAAAGGCGCCACCCTCTCCCCACGGGCATTGGTATCTACACAAGTTTTGAGAGAGAGTTTGGCGATGAGCATTGTTTTTAA
>JBGPHY010000105.1:0-12049 GCA_041484625.1 Terriglobia bacterium
AAACGGTATTGAAACTGCTTCCCGAGGGAGGGGCGTAGTTGACCACGTAAGCCTGGCTGTTGTCCGGATCGTAAGCGATGCTGATGGGATTGGTTCCGACAGGAATGGGGGCAGGAATTGCATTGGCATTGGTGTTCAGATCAATGAACGAGACGCTGTTCCCGTTGAGGTTCGCCACCAGGGCGACATTTTCCTTGCTTGCCACCGCTACGGCCCGCGGGCCTTGGCCAACTTGGACCATCGCCAGCGTCACCGGCTTATCGGGATTTGTGTCGATAATGGAAACCGTGTTGCTGCCAAAATTGGTTATGATGGCCCGGGTTCCTCCGGCATAAAGTGCCACGCTGGTCGGGACCGTGGCCGTGAGCACTGCCCCCGTGCTATCCTTGAAGGAATTCCCGTTGGCGTCCACATTGAGAGCCACCGTTTTCAGCGTGTTGTCCGTGAGCTTGATCACGGTGGCATTGTTGGACAGGCGGTTGGCGATTACCGCGATCTTGGCTACCGTGTCGACGTCGATGGCGAAAGGTCCCGAGTTGAAAGGGAGCGACACGGTCTGCTGGGCCTGCAGCGGAGCAGACGCCAGAGATGCCAAGGTGATAAGGCAGAGCAGCATTTTCTTCATCGCTTTTCCTCGTGCAGCAAAGGATCTCCTCCGACTAGAAAGTCCTCCCCACGCTGAACCGGAAGCCATGCCGCTTCTGAGCGCCAGTTTGATCGTAGTTGTCATAGAGAGGATACGGCAGCCCTCCCTCCGGACGCAGGACGTAGGAGTTGAGCTGACCGGGATTGTAGTAGTAAATCAGCCGGAACGGTGCGTTAATGACGGGCAGGATGACCTGCACCTCAACACCCGTGCTGGATCTAACCATCAGGGTTTTGGGAATGATACTGAGGGGTTCCCCCCCCTGCAACTGGACGAACTGGCCGTTCTCATACTTGTAGAACTGGGAGGCAGATCGGGCAGCCACCTTGATCTGGCTTTGCCGCAGGATCCAGAGCTTTCCGACATCAAAGAAGGGAGCCACCGAAACAGCGTTGCCTACAATAGGGATCCGGTACTCGATGTTATAGATCAACTGCGTATCCCCCCCAATGTAATAAGGGAAGGAATTGTAGAAGGGAACGTAATTGACGATGGGGTTACCCGTGGTGGGATCGATGACGGGATTCCCCATCGGATCGCGCTGGACAATCGGTGTCAGCGTGCGCGTGGTCACCAGAGCCCGCGGGCTGATGCTTCGGATGTCAAAGCCGCGGATGGAGTCTTCCCCCCCGGTGAACCACCGTTCGTAAATCGGAGGTGCCAGTCCCCCGAATGCTGAAATAAAGGCAAACTGCGCCCTCATCCCGAGAGAATTTCTCCGCTTGTTCATGGGATGGAACCACTTCGCCTCCACGTAAGGCTTGTAATACTTCACATCTCCACCGAACGGGCCTCCCGTGAACTGCATCAACGCGCTGAAAGACTTCCCGTTGGTCGGCGTAAACGGGTTGTCAATCGTGTTGTAGGTGAGACTCGGGGTAATCGTGCTGCGCACGACCCCGGTATAGCTGCCAAGGCCTGTGAAGGTGTCGGTGAACTGAAACGCACTGTAAAAGAGCTGGTTCTGCTGAGAGGCGAAGGTCGTGGAAGAGCGATCCAGTCCGTAACTGAGCCCGAATCGGGTAAAGGGTCGAATGGGGCGGCTGGCGAAGAGTGTGAAGCCTGTAGAGCCCTGGGCAAAAATCTCGTTCCCAAGAGGAATAGCAGGATAGCCTCCACCCCCTTGGCCATAGCCATATCCGTAAAGGTATTGCGCGTATTGGTCGCCTTCGCGATAGCTGTAACGGCGGTGGAAAACACTGAATCCCGTAGTAATCGGCCGATCCCGGAAATAGGGCTCGGTGAAACTGAAGATGTAAGCCGATTGCCGGGTGCCTCCCTGAACAGTGAAATCCAGCGTCTCCCCGTAACCGAGGAAATTGTTGGTGGAATAATTGACGCCGACGAAACTGCCGCCATATCCGCTCACTCCGCCGGTGAAGCCGATGGAATTCTTCCCTTTTTCCTTGACCTTCAGGCTTACATCCACCCAGCCGGTATTGTCCCCTTCCGGCCCCTTGGCCTTCAGGTCAGGCTTGACGTCGGCATCCTCCTGTTTCAAGTTATCAAAGAACCCCAACTGGTTGAGGCGCAGCAGGCTGATATCCAACAGTTGGGTATTATAGATTTCGCCCTCATTCACCAGCATTTCCCGACGAATCACTTTGTCGCGGGTGGTGGTATTGCCCACATAGTCCAGGCGGCGCAAAAAGAACTGTTTCCCTTCTTCAAACTCGAACACGATGTTGACCAGTCGGTTCTCGTCATCGATTTCCTGGCGCGGAACCGGAGTCCAATTGATAAAGCCTCTGGCACCATAGATTTTCTTCAGGTTCTCGAAGCCTTTGCGCACCAGTTCGCCGTTGAAGACCTCACCCTGCTGGACTCCCAGAACTCGCTGGAGAATCTCTTTGCGGAACTGATTGTTCCCGGTAAAGTTGACTTCGCCCACGCGATACTGGTTCCCCTCCTGCAGGTCGACGTCGATGAACACTCGTTTGCCTTTCTTGGATTGGAAGGGAATGGGAAAGAAGGACTTCCCGGAGACATCCTTGATTTCGACCCGGGGATCCTGGATGAGCAGTTTGATGTACCCCTTTTCCTGGTACTTGGCACGCACTCCCAGTTCCAAAGAGCCTTCCAACTTTTGACGGTCGAAGGTGGACTTCCCCGTAAAGGTAGAGATGAGGCCGGTTTCCTTGATGTACTTCATCGACTTCTTGAGCTGCTTATCGGAGTAAACCGTGTTTCCATGGAAATTGATTTTCTGGACTTTGACCTTAGACCCCTCATCAATGTAAAAAATGATCCATTTGGAGTTAGGAAGCCTATCCTGGGCCTCATAGGTAATCTTGGCATACTGACGCCCTTTCTCCGCCAGTAGATCGGCCAACACGTTGATGGCCCGCTGGATTTTGTTCGGGTCAAACGGTGTTTCGATCCCCAGTCCCACTTTTTTCTCTTTGTATTTGTCCAGAATCTCCGTATTAGTGGCGGATTTCAATCCTTTGTATTCAATTCCCCGGACCAGAGGTTTCTCTTTGACCCAGAAAATCACAATCTTGCCGGTCTTCCCGTCCTCGACTTCGATTTTGAGATCATCGAAGAAACCCTGCGCCCAGATGGTCTTGAAATCCCGCTCCAGCAGATTGGGATCGAGCTTCGTGTTCTTCTGGGAGAGTATGTGGAACTTGACGGTGTCAGCAGGCACCCGGCGATTGCCGCGGATCTCTATGTTTTCAATAAGATCTTCTGTCTGTGCCCTCAAGGAGAAGAGACCGGACAAGGGAGAGAGTATGAACAGGAGAGCGATCCCCAGCAAAGAGGTCAATGAACCCTTTTTATGCATTCGGTCCTCCAAACAAACCTTTCCGTGAAAGGAAAGGAACACTCCTCAGGAACGGCGTATAAGGGGGATTAGATGCAGTCTTGGGAAATCTATTTGTACAGCAAAGCGGTCTCAACAATCGATTTCTTCAAGTTCCGGTAATAAAGGCTCTCATCTTCTTGATAGATCTCAATTTCTGACTCGGGCTCGATATCCCCTTGGATCAGCGCTTCTGCCAATGGATCTTCGACATAGCGCTGTAGCGCCCGGCGCAATGGGCGGGCACCGTAAGATCGATCCTGGTAGGTTTTTGCAAGTATCCACCGTTTGGCTTCAGTCGTCATCGAAATCCTGATCTTCTTGGCCACCATGCTCTCATTGATCTGGCCCACCAGAATCTCAATGATTCTCTCGAGGTCGCTATCTGTCAAAGAATTGAAAACAATGACCTCATCCAGGCGATTGAGGAATTCAGGATTAAAGACCTTCTTGACTTCCGCCATGACCATTTCTTCCATCTTTTGGGCGGTCGCTTCCTCGCTGTTACCGTGGAAGCCTAGAGAATGCTTTTTCTCCAGGAACCTCGCCCCGAGGTTCGAAGTCATGATGACGATAGTATTTTTGAAGTCAATGGTGTTCCCCAAACCATCTGTCAACTGTCCGTCTTCAAAAACTTGCAGCAGGATGTTGAAGACATCATGGTGTGACTTCTCAATTTCATCCAGGAGAATAACCGAGTAGGGCGACCGCTTGACTCGCTCGGTCAACTGGCCGCCTTCTTCGTAACCCACGTATCCCGGTGGCGAGCCAATAAACTTGGAGACCGAATGCTTCTCCATGTACTCCGACATATCAAATCGGATCAGTGCTTTCTCGGAGCCAAAAAGGAAGTGGGCCAGTGAGCGAGCCACTTCGGTCTTGCCCACGCCGGTTGGCCCCAGGAAAAGGAAAGATCCCACCGGCCGGTTGGGATTCTTCAAGCCGGCACGCGAACGCCGGATGGCCCGCGCCAGAGCACTGATGGCCTTATCCTGGCTGATGACCCGCCGATGCAACTCCTCTTCAATGCGGAGGAGCTTCACCATTTCCTCCTCCTTGATAGAGGTGACCGGGATGCCTGTCCACTTGGCCACTACCGACTCGATGTCCTCTTTAGTAACCACTCCGATACTGGCGTCGACGACGTTGAACTTCTCCTTCAGGAGACGCAGGTTCTCCAGTTCAACCCGTTCTTCGTTGCGGTAATTCTCGGCCTTCTCAAAGTCGTGACTGGACAAGGCCGTCTCCATGCGCGACAGAATGGCCTTGATTCTCTTCTGAACTTCGGTCATCTCCTTGGGGAGACTGTCCTGCCGAAGCTTTACGCGGGCCCCGGCTTCATCGATGAGGTCAATCGCCTTGTCGGGGAGGAAGCGGTCGGGAATGTAGCGATTGGCCTGGTAGACCGAGGTTTCGATGGCCACCGGCATATAAGTCACCATGTGGAACTTCTCGTAGCGGTCCTTAACCCCATTCAGGATCTGGATGGCCTCGCTCTCATTGGGGGGTGGCACTTTCACCGCCTGGAAGCGCCTCTCCAGTGAGCGGTCCCGCTCAATGGACTTGCGATACTCCGCCGGTGTCGTCGCACCGATACACTGGATCTCCCCACGGCTCAGTGCTGGCTTCAGAATATTGGCGGCATCCAGAGAACCTTCGGCTGAACCGGCGCCGACCAGCGTGTGCAGCTCATCGATAAAGACGATGGCGTTATGATTCTCCATCAGTTCCTTCATGATAGTTTTCAGCCGCTCTTCAAACTGCCCGCGATACTTGGTGCCGGCCACAATCAACGAGAGGTCAAGGGCCAGGATCCTCTTCTCCGTCAGGTAGCTAGGGACCTCTCCCTCCACGATCCGCTGCGCCAGCCCTTCGACGATGGCGGTTTTCCCCACGCCCGGCTCGCCAATCAAGACCGGGTTGTTCTTGGTGCGTCGGCAGAGGATCTGGATGACCCGCTCCAGCTCCCCTTCCCGTCCGACCAGCGGATCCAGAGAGTTTTCAGCCGCCAGTTGAGTCAGGTCCCGGCTGAATTCCGAAAGCAGCGGGGTTTCCTTGGACCGGCCGCTATACGGTTTCTCGGATTGCGTCTTGCTGATCTCTTCACGGACGAGGTTCAGCCTCAAACCGCGTTCGTGGAGAATCTCCGCTGCGATACAGCGGTCCTCGCGCAAAATGCCCAGCAGGAGATGTTCCGTCCCGATGTGTCGATGACGAAGCCTCTCGGCCTCCTCGGCCGCATAAGCCAGAATCCGCTTGCACTCGGCGCTGAGCGGCAGCTCAATCGACGTCGACACTTTCTCGCGAATAATGGTGCGGCCTTCAATCTCTTTGCGGATGGACTCGATGGAGGAATGAGAGCGGAGAAACCGGTTGGTCAGGCTCTTGTCCTCGCGCATCAATCCCAAAAGCAGATGCTCAGTTTCTATGGTGGGACTGCCAAACTGGCTGGCTTCGTAACGGGCGAAAAAAATCACCCTCCACGCCTTTTCAGTGTATCGTTCAAACATGGTTTTTATCGGCTTCCAGTAACACTCCGTTCCCTAAGCGAAGAACCCTATCGCACCTGACAGCTATTTTAACATTATGGGTTGCAAGGATGGAAGTAAGTTTTTTCTCCTGCTGAATCGCCCGAAACAACTCGAAGACGCGTTCTCCCGTCTGATTATCGAGGCTTCCAGTGGGTTCATCCGCCAGCAGAAGCTGCGGATGATTGACCAGCGCGCGGGCGATGGCGACGCGTTGCTGCTCGCCCCCGGAAAGCTCTCCCGGGCGATGATGCCAGCGAGCGGCCAGTCCCACCCGCTCCAGCAATTCCTTCCCCGACTTCTCGTCGATTGGCTGACCTGCAATGATCCGGGGCATGAGCACGTTTTCCAGGGCCGTGAACTCGGGAAGTAGATTGTGAAACTGGAAGACGAATCCGACCGCATGACGTCGGAATCTCGCCAGTTCCTCGTTATTGAAAGCAAAGAGGTCTTTTTCGCCAAAGTAAACCGTGCCGCTCGATGGGCGGTCCAAAGCCCCCAGAATGTGCAGGAGGGTGCTCTTTCCGGAACCGGACTCCCCCACGATCGCCACAATTTCTCCCGCAGACAATTCCAGGTTGATTCCTTTCAGGATTTCCAGAATACCATTAACCGTGGGGAAACACCTGCTCAATTCCACGGTTCGAAGTACGATTGTCTCGTCCATTTTCACCACTCGGTGCGGTCGAACTCACTCATATCTCAAGGCTTCGGCCGGGTCGAGACGGGCCGCGCTTTTCGAAGGGTGCAGGGTGGCGAGGAAGCTGATGGCCACGGCGGCCAGCGCCACGGCCAGCACATCGACGGGGCTGATCTTGAAGGGCACATAAGAAATGGAATACACGTCTGCCTGCAGATGGATTAAGCGGTACTTGTCGCACACCCAGCAGATGGCCGTGCCTGAAATCACTCCCAGCACAGCGCCAACCCCCCCGATCACGAGTCCTTGATAAACAAAGATCTTCCGAATGCTCTTCCGGGTTGCTCCCATTGACATGAGAACAACGATGTCACGGTTTTTCTCCATGACCATCATGATCAAAGTAGTGATGATGTTCAGGGCCGCCACAAACACGATCAGGCCTATGGTGATCACCATGACCAGCTTTTCCAGTTTGAGGGCCTCAAAGATGGGACGGTTCAACTCCTGCCAGTCCAGGGTCACAAACCCTTGGCCCAGCAACTGTTTGATCTGCCCGGAGATGGCCCGCACTTTATAGATATCCCGCACCCGGCACTCAATGACGGAGACCAGGTTACCCGAGCCAAATAACCGTTGCGCCGACCCCAGGGAAGTAAATCCCCAGGCCGAATCGAATTCGTATAGGCCCGAAGAAAAAATGGCCACCACTTTGAAGCTTTTCTGGCGGGGAACATAGCCGAACGGAGACAGCGCGCCTTCGGCGCTGATGACGTTGACGAAGTCGCCTACAAAGGTGCCCAGGTTCTTGGCCAGGTCCTGTCCGATGGCAATCCGGTCCCTGATCAAGTCATCGGACCGTGCCTCGAGTTCCTGCATGTTACCTTTCTTAACCTCGAAGAAGTCTTCCGCGGAGAAAGGCGACCCACCAGTAGCCAACCCCTTCAGCGTGACAACATATTGGCGGGTGCCGCTGTTGATCAATACGTTCTGGTAGATGGCAGGAGTGGCACTGCGGATTCCTGCAACTCGCTGGATCCGGCTGGCCAGCCGAGGGTAGTCCGCGATGCCGTCGGAAGGGTTAACCGGCGTCACATTGATGTGCGCGGTTCCCCGCAACAGCTTGGACTGCAGGTCCTCGCGAAATCCGGTGCTGATGGAGAGGGCCACAATCAGGGCCATGACCCCGGCAGCCACACCCAGGATGGAGATGATGGTGATAATGGAGATGACCGTCTGTTTACGTTTGGCTTTGAGATATCTCAGGGCAACGTACAACTCAAACTTCATGAGGCATCTCTTTTTTCAGGCCGCATGTGAGGGAAAAGAATGACGTCACGGATGGACCGGGAATTGGTGAACAGCATGGTGAGCCGGTCAATTCCAATACCTTCCCCCGCCGTTGGCGGCATGCCGTAACGAAGGGCGCGAACATAGTCTTCGTCCATCTGGTGGGCTTCTTCGTCGCCCTTCTCCCGCTCGGCCATCTGAGTTTCAAAGCGGCGTTTCTGTTCTTCGGGATCATTGAGCTCGCTGTAGGCATTGGCGATTTCCATGCCGCCGATATACAGCTCAAACCGCTCCACCATGGAGGGATCCTCCGGCTTGGTCTTACTGAGGGGGGAAAGCTCGATCGGATAGTCGTAAATCAAGGTGGGACCGAGCAGGTGCTTTTCCACTACAGCCTCAAAAAGGGCTCCCAACAGCGCGCCGCGAGTATCATACTGGCTGAGAGGAACGGTCTCAGCTCCCCTGGCTTCGGCCTGCTCGTTCCAGTGCTGACAGAGCTGCTGGAGACGGCCCAGATCCTCCAGGTCCTCTGCGCCGGCCACAGGCTGAACAGTTTCGGGCCAGAAGTGCAGGATGGCCTGCTTCAAAGAAAACCGCTTCCATTCATCCAGGGAGATCTTCTGACCGTCGTAGTCCAGTTCCAGTTTGCCCAGTACCAGTCGGGCCAAATGGCAGATCAGCTCTTCGGTGAGATCCATTAAATCCCGGTAGTCGCTGTAGGATTGGTAGAACTCCAGCATGGTAAACTCCGGGTTGTGCCGGATGGAGATCCCTTCATTCCGGAAGTTGCGGTTAATTTCATAGACTCGCTCCAACTGGCCCACGATCAACCGCTTCAAATAGAGTTCCGGGGCGATTCGCAAGTACAGGTCCATGTCCAGGGCGTTGTGGTAAGTCTTGAAGGGCCGAGCTGTCGCACCTCCAGCCATAGGCTGCAGCATCGGTGTCTCCACTTCGATATAGCCCCTGCTGTCAAAGAAATTCCGCAATTCGCGGATGATCTGGCTGCGCTTTACGAAGACTTCCCGGACCTGGCGATTGACAACCAGGTCAAGGTAGCGCTGCCGGTAACGGATCTCCACATCGGTCAGACCATGCCATTTTTCCGGAAGTGGAAGAAAAGACTTGGCCAGGAATTCGACTTTTGTGGCATGAACAGTCAGTTCATTGGTTTTGGTCCGAAACAGGTACCCTTCGACCCCCACGAAATCTCCAATGTCCAGCAGGTTGTACAACTCGTAATTCCTCTCGCCCACAGCATCCAGTCGGGTATAGACCTGCACACGACTTTCCCCGTCGGAGATGTGGGAGAACCCGGCCTTGCCGTGGCCTCTCAGGGCCACCAGGCGTCCACAGGTGCGCACCTCGATTCTTTCGGCTTCCAGTTGTTCCCTGGAATGGCTCCCAAACTGACGAACAATTCCGCTGGAGGTGTGAGTGTAATCGTAGCGATGGGGATAGGCTGGGTAACCGGCCTGTTTGATCTTCTCGAATTTCAAATATCGCTGGGCGATGTGGTCCTGTTCGCTCTTCGGTTCCGTCAACTCTCTTCTCCCTGAGTCGGAATTGTGTTGGCTTCCATCTCTTTGCGGATGCTATCGAGGATTCCATTGATAAACAGGATGGATTCCGGGGTGCTGAATTTCCGAGCCACCTCCAGGGCCTCATTGATCACTACGGCGCGAGGCGTGGCCGTTTCGTAACAAAGCTCGTAAGTGCCGAGGCGCAGGATATTCCGATCCACGGCCGCCATGCGGGCCACCCGCCAGTGTTCGGCATGACCTGCCAGAAGCCGATCGATCTGCTCTACCTTCTCGATAGTGCCAAAGGTCAAATGATCCGCAAACGACCTGACATCTTCTTCAATGTCTTCATTCATAGACCAGAAGGTGCCCTGGACCACGACGAACGAATCCCTGGACATGTCCCATTGAAAAAGCATCTGCAAGGCCAGCTCACGACTCTTCCTTCTGCCACCCATGTGGAAACTCCATCCCCCCGACTGCCGTTCTGCCTGAGTCAATATTTCCCGGCTGATGACACGGCGCCGGCCCTCAAAGGTTGAGCGGCAGACTAGAGTTGTTTGACCAGGTTGGCCATTTCAATGGCCGACATGGCAGCTTCGAACCCTTTGTTCCCGGATTTCAGCCCCGCTCGATCAATGGCCTGTTCGACGGTGTCTGCGGTCAACACCCCATAGGCTACGGGGACGCCGCTCTCGAGTGAGACCGTGGCAATGCCTTTGGTGACCTCATTGCTGATGTATTCATAATGAGGTGTATCCCCCTGGATGACGGTTCCCAGGCATATGAGCGCGTCATACTTCCCTGTCCCGGCCAGCTTTGCCGCGACCAACGGAATTTCGAAGGAACCGGGGACTCTGACGATGAGCAGGTCGGACTCCAGGGTGCCGGTGCGCTTGAGCGCATCCAGAGCCCCCTCAAGGAGGCGGCTGGTGACAAAGTCGTTAAAACGACTGACCACGATGGCAAACTTGAGTCCGGCCGAATTGAGATGACCCTGAATCGTGTTGGGCACATTCGCTCCTTTTGTTATCCAACGAATTGGGGCTGACGGAATCGCAGAGAAACTTGGGAAGCGGGGGGACAATGGATCAAAGCATCCGGCAGCCTGCCTGGAACGTGAGATCATAACAGTTTTTCATTGGCATTGTCCACGCGAAGCCGCTTCTGTTACCATGCGTGAGAGGATTGAGGTCCAACAATTACCATGGATTTCCGTGACTTTCAAATGTGGGCGCAGCGCTTCCAATGGAAGCTGAGACGGTGGAGGCTGGACCTGGCCCACCAGACTGAGACTTTTAGGAACCTGCTGCTCGGTGCCAAGAATCCCACCCGGATGTGCCCTTCCTGCCGGGCCCTGGTGGGCGTTGGAGATAAAACCTGCTCTTTCTGCGGGGTGCGCCTGCGGGGACGCCCCAGCGGCGTGGGCAAGATCCTGAAGAACGTACTGCCCCACTATGCTCCCGTTTCCTACGGCCTCTTGACGGTCAACTTTCTATTGTTTCTGGCCGTCTTCTACTCAGAAAGTCAGAAGACACCAGAGGACCTGGCCATCCTGTTGAGAGGGGCAAACGCTCAATCCTTGGTGACTTGGGGGGCCGACGCTGGATGGCTGGTCGCACACGGCCAGGTGTGGCGGCTCGTATCCGCCATCTTTCTCCATGCTGGTATCATTCATCTCCTTTTCAATTGCTACGCGTTGATATTCATTGGCCCACTGCTGGAAGAACTCTTGGGGAAGGAAAAGTTTCTTACCCTTTATCTTGCCACCGGCATCGCCGGGTTCCTGCTGAGCAATGCTTATTACTCCCCCTTCATGCCGACCGTGGGAGCTTCCGGGGCAATTTTTGGCCTCATCGGTGCGGCCGTTGTCGTGTCCAGGAGGTGGGGGGCCTGGGGCAGTGTTCTGCACCAGCAATTGGTGCACTGGGCGATCTACGGGTTTGTCTACGGTCTGTTGCTCGGGGCAAACAACGCAGCTCACCTGGGCGGGGCTCTGGCCGGGGCCGGCATGGCGTTTCTCCTGCCGAACCCAACTCGGGGGGAATCGTGGGAGGGGATCTGGAGGGTTCTCTACTGGCTCGCCCTCCTGGTGTGCACTCTCTCCCTGGGGATGGCTCTCCTCTCACGGATGGCTGCAACTCACTGAGGCTTTGAAAGCCCCACCAGGGGCGTGATATGGGTAGCCCAGGGTGAAGCGCAGCGCAACCCTGGGATAAGGATATCATCGACAATATTCCCTCTCCCCGCACGGGATCGGGATTGAAAGGTGATACCGCCCTCTCCCCGCTCGCGGGGAGAGGGGCGATTCGCCGCGGATGCCATACCTGTTGGTCGCTAAACTAAATCAATGGCAAACAAAAAAACGACAGACACCTATGTTGCCATCGATGTCGAGACCACTGGCCTCTCGCTGTTAGCGGGGGGCCGCGTGATAGAAACCGGGACTGTGTATCTGCGGAACGGGAAAGTCACATGTGCATTTTTCCGTTGACTGCAAGGCCGGTATAGATCGAACATTTGTTTGGTTTTTCCTTCCCTTGGTTGCCGTCTCTGCGTATTTTTCTGATCGGCGGGGCCATTATAGATTCTTCCCTCTTAATCACCTGACGGACA
>JBGPHY010000106.1:0-12007 GCA_041484625.1 Terriglobia bacterium
ACCTTGAATTCCCGAAGGAGTACGTACTCAAAATAGGAAAGCACACCTGCCGGGCAAAGGTGGCCAACCAATATTTCAAGAATCTCTGTCACCGTCTGAACATCGAAATTGCTGAAAGGAAGCCCGGAGATGATGTAGTCGAACTGCGCTGTATTCCTGAGGGTTCGAATGTCGGCATTGTGCAACTCCCAGTGGATAGCTCTTTCCGAGAGTTCAGCCCTCTGCAAGGCTTCCTTCAAGAATCCGCAGAATTTGGGGTTCACCTCATAAATCTCGAGAGTATCCCCCGCTCGCAGTTGGTCAAGGATGCGACAAGTGAACGAGCCGGTCCCGGGACCTACTTCCAGCACAGAAATGGGCCGGGAAGGCCGTTCGGTGAGTGGACGGACAATGGCTTTTGCCAGCAAAGAGGAGCTCGGGGCAATGGCTCCCATGGAAGTAAAGTTGTCCCGGATTTCAGAAAAGAAGAGGAGGTAATCTTCCAGCATTCTCGATTTCAATGTACTTTCCTTACTGCGGGGTTCGGGTTAGACTGGCAGCCAGTGTGTTTGCTTTGTGGGCCAGGACCAGGCTTTGATCAAGGTCGCCTCGTTTCATCAGGTCGTCCGATTTCTTGATAAAATCCTGGACTGCCATCAGATTGGCCTTTTGCACTTCTCCCAAGGCGGCTGGGTCAATCGATCGCAACTTGTACTTTGCAGATTCGAGTTCGTCAACGATTTCCTTGATTCTGGCCTCTTTTTCATTTTCGTTCAAGCGTGCCGTTAATTGGATACCTCCAGGAGGCGGGACTGCTTTGCTCTCCGGCGGGGCTGCGGCACTGGCCTCTCTCTTGGGTTCAAGGGTCGATCGGGAACGTTTTGACGCCAGCGGCTTGGAAGGGGGAGGAATGCTGGGTGTGATCTCAGTTTGGGAAGTGGGGGGCTGGGGCAAGGTATCCACGGCGATTGGCACCGAAGTGGATTGATTCTCAAGCTCCGTCGCAGGTCCCTGGGTCGACACTCGGGGTGTTTCCGCAACAGGGGGTCGCACGATCGGGTTGTTCCGTTTACAGGCCGTCAGTGCCAGCAGGCAAAACCCCACAGCGATTAATCGGTTCTTGGAGAACATGATCGCACAAGAATTGGTAATCTTTACGGGAAAGCGTCGAAGAGAGATCAACAATCGCCACTCCCTAATATGCATGATATCAAAGAGGGGCGTCATTACTCAATGGCGGATGTTAACCCGGGCGCACTCCGGTTATTTCTCTTTGTGTTCGAGCGAATCGTAGACAATGCACGTAGCCGTTATCGGATCATATGGCCTGCGTGGGGAGACGAGCGGAGCGTAAACTGTGACGAACGACAGACAGCCTCCAGTGGAGCTGCAACGACATCTGGGGGCATTCGATGCCACGATGATCATCATCGGTAACATCATCGGCATGGGCATCTTCACAACGGCCGGCCTGGTAACTGAGGCCCTTCCCCATCCCCTTCTGGTTATGGGGGCCTGGGCGACGGGGGGTGTACTGACCCTTTGTGGGGCGCTGACCTATGCTGAATTGGGAGCCGCACTGCCGCGGGCGGGTGGCGAATACGTCTACCTGCGTATGGCCTATGGCCCTTTCTGGGGGTTCCTCAATGGTTGGACTTACTTCCTCGTCTCCAATCCAGGTTCCATTGCGGTCATGGGCGTGGCCCTGACGGCCTATGTGGGAACCTATCTCCCAGCTGTTTCCATGCAGCACCTTTTATTCTCGTTACCACTCCCGTTGGGACGGCTGGCAATTTCCAGCGGGCAAGTGTTTGCTATTGGCGTAGTGGCGTTGTTCTCCTGTATTAATTACCTCGGGGTAAGGGCAGGCAGCGTAGTTCAGAATGTCCTGACCATAATTAAGTTGGCAGTAATCCTCGCTTTCGCCGGATTTGCCTTCTGCACCGGAAAAGGCAACTGGGCCCATTTCGCTGAACCGGTTTCCGGTCAATTTGCATCCGACCTCTTCGGAGCCTTGAGCCTGGCCATGATCTCCGTCTTTTTTTCCTATACCGGCTGGTTTACCTCCACCTATGTTGCCAGTGAGATTCGAGAGCCGCAAAAGAACCTGCCTCGATCGATTATCCTCGGATCTATTACGGTGGCCGTCATTTACCTGCTTATTAATGCAGCCTACCTTTATGCATTGCCTATCGGGAAAATGAGAGGAGTCATCAACATTGGGGAAGCAGCCTCCACTGCACTCTTTGGCGTGCGGATCTCCAGGTACGTTTCGGTGGCTATCATCATTTCCGTCTTGGGTGCCATTAACTCAGTCATCCTGACAGCTCCGCGCATCTATTTCTCGATGGCACAGGACGGTTTGTTTTTCCATCAAGCTGCCCGAGTTCACCCGGTTTTCAGAACTCCTGCCAACTCCATCCTCCTGCAGGGAATCTGGGTGTGCATATTGGTCCTAGCAGGGACCTTTTCTCAACTTCTCACTTATACCACGGTCGCCATGTTGGGGTTTTCTATCATGACCGGGAGTGCCTTGCTAGTGCTGCGAAAGACGCATGCGACTTTACTCCGGCCTTTCCTCGTCCCGGGATATCCCTGGGTCCCGCTCGTTTTTGTCGTTTCCTATTCCCTCATTCTGCTGAGCATTTTTTGGTCTCGACCCTACGAGGCACTTGCCGGATTGGGCATCGTGGCCTTCGGCATTCCGGTTTATGTTCTTTGGAGAAGGAATTCTCTCCCCAAGGAAGATTCTCCGAGGGACTCTTAACTCCAAGTCCTCGCATCACGGTATCTGTTTGGAACTTGTAGCCCACCACATGGCGTGGCAACTACGACTTCCTTGTTGACATTGGAACGGGAGACCCAGCCAGTATCTCGGCAGGCTTCTCGGAGGTCCAACTTCCGGAAACTTCGTTTGACGTTATTGAATACCGGATTGGAAGCGAGAAACTCTCTGGAGTACGCAAGATCCCGGGTCGGGCACACTACGGCAACTTGGTATTGAAGCGGGGGAGCATGGGGGCATTGGATCTCTATCAGTGGGTGACGCAGATCCGAAACGGCGATATCGGCGCCTACCGCAACGTGGTTATTCAACTTCAAAGCGAAGATCGAACCTCAATCGTCCTCACCTGGAAAGTGTATCGTGCCTGGCCTGTGAGGTACAAGTTCACTCCTCTGTGTGGCACAGGCAAGGAGCTTCTGGTAGAGATACTGGAACTCGCTTGGGAGGATTTGGAAATGGAGTAGTGGTCCCGGCCCTGGCCGTCACCTTAGCAGGGAGAATTGTCAGGGGTAGTATTTTTGCGTCGATTTGCTGCCTCTCCCCGTTACCTGCCCTTTGTCGGTCTCACCGCCCCCTGAGTCGGAGTTTCAATACGGGGCCAGATCATGCGAGGGGTATTCTGACAGTGAATGTGCTGCCTTTGCCCAACTCTGAATCCACCAGGATTTCTCCATTGTGTAACTGAACGATCTTAAAAACCGTCGCCAGGCCGATGCCGTTGCCGTTTTCTTTGGTTGTAAAGTACAGCTTGAACAACTTCGCTCGGTTCTCCGGAGAAATCCCGATGCCGCTGTCCTTCACGCGAATCTCCAGAAAGCCCTTTTGAATTGCGGATTCAATTCGTAATTCGCCTCCTTGCGGCATGGCCTGGCAACCATTGAGCACGATATTCAGGAGGCACTGCTTAATCAAATCCCGGTCCAAACGGATCTTGGGAAGGCCGTTGCGGTCCTCCACCAAGATTTGCACGTTGAAACGGGCGGCGTTCGTGAATGCGAGATTTACTACTTCCCGAATGAGGGGGAATAGCTCGACCTCTTGGAGATTCACCTGCAAAGGCCGGTTGAAATTCAGGAAATTCTTAACAACTCGGTCGAGCCGCTTTATTTCCTGGGTAATAATACTCAGATTCATTTCAGCGGGAGATTCAGCAGAGATTTTAGCCCTGAGCAGCTCCAAGTGAATGACGATGGCATTCAAGGGGTTCTTGATCTCATGGGCGATCCCCGAGCTAAGCGAATTGAACGCAGCCAACTTCTCGGCGTACTCGAGTTGGGTTTCAAGATGAGCTACCGACTCCGGATCTCGAAGTACGACCAGTGCCCCCAAGCTTCGATGTTGCTCCTCCAGCAGGTGGACTCTGACCATGATGAGGTTACCGGAGGAGCGAAGCTGAACATTCGTTCTCAATAGAGTCTGCTTCACTCCGAATGCAGCGTCAACTATGTCTAACAGGGGGTGGTCTCGAGGCAGTACCTCCCCCAGCGTCTTTCCCAGAGTCGCTTCGGTGGAGAGGTCGAGCAGGCCTGCGGCCGAGGGACTGAGCACGATAATCTGACGCTTGGCATTAAGGAAGATCAGTTTTTACTCGAGGCCCTTGACAATCTGGCCGATATTGCCTTTGAGAGTGTCAATCTCCTCGCGATTGACTTCCAGCTTCTGACCCAATTCATTCAAACCCAACGAAACCATTCCCAGTTCGTCACGACGGCTGAGGCGGATGGGCTTGCCGAATTCTCCCTTGACCATGCGTTCGATACCGGCGGAAATGAAAGCCAGGGGATTCAATAACAAAGTAGAAAGAAGAGCAGCTAATGTTGTGGCGGTCAGCAAAGCCAAGCCCATAATGGTGAGGTTCTTCCGCATGTAGTCGTTTAGTTCCTGTCGGATCAGCGCAGTGTTCATTGTCACTCGGACAATAGCGACCAGATTGTTCTGAGGGTCGAACATCTGTTCCGCCACATCAAAATTTCTAGACGGCTCAGACCTATACAGGATCTTCAACTGTCGCAATGGTGATGCGTTAGACAGATTGGCGAAAGGTTCCACTGTCGGCAGGCGGGTTCCCAACAGAGAGGTATTGTGATGCGCGAGGATGATGTTATTGGCGTCTGTCACCGCCAAATAAATGATCGTCGGGGAATAAGTGCTGGTGGACTCCAGCAAAGAAGTCAATCCAGGGGCCATTGAGAGTACTTCCCGAAGATAGGCAATGAAGGCCAAGGTGTCTGTTTGCGGCGGCGGGATCCGAGTGTCTGTGCCCAGGGCCTGCCGTACCTGCGCAGAAACCTGCTTGCTAATGAGCTGCCCCTGCTTGTCGGTCTGGCGGATTAAGGCCTGGGTGAAATTAACCATGCCCAAGGAAAAGACGATGGTCAGGACCGCCACCACCAGCAGGGTCATAACCAGCGTTAATCTAGTTTTGAGCTTCAGCGTCATACGTGTTGAGTTTGTTATGGAGGGTCTTCAGATTGATGCCTAGAATCTCCGCGGCTCGAGTCTTATTGTTGTCGGTGAATTCCAGGGTCTTATAGATGAGCCGCTTTTCGGCTTCAGCCACCGTAGTTCCGACCCCGATAGAGACCACATTCCCCAGTTGCGGAAGCTCCCGCTGTTCCAGTGCCGGTAAGTGCTTTTCCTCGATATGGTCCTTATCGCTCACGATCATCGCCCGCTCCAGCACGTTTCGCAACTCTCTGACATTGCCCGGCCAGTTATGGGCGGTCAGGATCTTCAGCACCTTGTCATTGACTCCCCTGACGGATTTCCCGTGCTTCGAATTTAATTGTCCAAGCAGTGCCTCAATGAGGACGGGAATGTCTTCAACCCGTTCCCGAAGGGGGGGGAGGGCAATGGCAAAAACATTGAGGCGATAGTACAAATCGTTGCGCAATTCTCCGGCATCCACGGCCTTAAGCGGCGGCTTATTGGTTGCTGCTACAATCCGAACATCCACGTCTATTTCATTTTTGCTGCCCAAGCGGCGGAACTTCCTCTCTTCGATTACCCTCAGGAGTTTGGTCTGGGTTCCAACGGCCATTTCTGCAATTTCGTCGAGGAAGATGGTCCCTCCATTGGCCAGCTCAAAACACCCCATTCGGCGTTCCAGGGCGCCGGTGAAGGCTCCTTTTTCATGTCCGAAAATCTCGCTTTCCATGAGAGTCTCCGGGATGGCAGAGCAATTGATAGCAATGAAAGGCCCGTCCTTTCGCGGACTGAGCTGATGAATGGTCCGGGCCACCAGTTCCTTGCCGGTTCCGCTTTCGCCGGCAATGAGGACCGAGGCTGTACTGGGAGCCACTAGCTCAACCAACCGGTAAACTTCCTGCATCTGGCGGGACACACCTACCAACTCCCCAAATGCGCCGTACTGCTTTAACTGGCTTTTCAAAAGCTCTACTTCTTTGAGCGTCCGCTTCTGCTCCAAACACTTCTCCAGAAGGATGCGCAGACGGGTGTGGTCGATGGGCTTTTCCAGATAGTCATAGGCACCTTCCTTGATTGCCTCCACGGCGCTGTCAATGCTGGCCTGCGCCGTCAGCATGATCACGGAGATTTCGGGATGATTCTGACGGAGTTTCTTCAACAGAACCATTCCGTCCATCCCGGGCATGATGAGGTCCGTGACGACCACCACCGGGCTAAACTGGGAGACTATTCGCAGCGCGCTTTCGCCGTTCTCTGCCGCTTCAGTCGTGTAATTCCAACCGGACAACAAATCAGCCATCCCTAGACGGGCGGAAACTTCATCGTCCACAATTAGGATTTTCTCTTTGCCCATGGATTCCATTCACTCCCTGAGAGACTATCAAATCCCACAGCATGATACTAATAGCCTTGGCAAAAGTAAAATTTTGACAGTCCCGGACCGCTGTGCTAAGTTGCCTTGGTGATTGATGTGCAATCCGCAAGAAATCTGGTTCTGCGGGCTTGCGAAGAGTTGAGGTCTTTCCAACTCCACACGGAAGACGTTCCTCTTGCTCTCGCCCACCGCCGTGTTCTGGCCGAACCCATCCTCCTCGATCAGGACCAACCCCCTTTTGACCGCTCGATGCGGGATGGCTATGCCTTGAGGACCAATGCCGAATCCGCGCTTCCTCTTGAACTAAAAGTTGTAGGAGAAGTCCGGGCGGGTGAATGGCCCTCCTTTGTACTCAACCCCGGTGAGGCAGCCCAGATTATGACGGGGGCTCCCGTGCCTGATGGAGCGGATGGAGTAGTCATGGTCGAGTACACGCAGAAGGGTTCCACAAACTGTGTCAGGATCCTCAGGCCGGTTCGCCGCGGCGAGAACATCTCTTTCAAAGGCTCGGAGGGGAAGACAGGGAACCTCGCCATCAGGCCGGGACGACGAATCTCATGGTCTGAATTGGCCGTACTGGCAGCGGTGGGGAAAAGCAGGATCAGGGTCTACCAGGCTCCCACCGTGGGGATCCTCCCAACCGGCGATGAGCTGGTCGGGGTGGAAGAGTATCCTTTGCCAGGCCAGATTCGGGAAACAAACTCCTACATCTTGTTTTCTCAGGTCCTGGATTGCGGTGCACAACCGCGGATTCTTAGCCCGGCCAGGGATAACCTGAAAAGTCTGAGAACCCAGATCGAGCTCGGGTTCGAAATGGATGTTCTGCTGATCAGCGGGGGTGTTTCCGCCGGCAAATATGACCTAGTCAAACAGGTCCTGGCTGAGACTGGCGCGCGAATCCATTTTGAGTCAGTCAGTATCCGTCCTGGCAGGCCCACTGTCTTTCTGACGCTTGGTCAAAAACTCATTTTCGGGCTGCCTGGAAACCCCGTCTCTACGTTTGTCACGTTTGAACTCTTTGTAAGGCCGGTCCTTGAGTGCCTCGAGGGTCTGCCCTTTGGTCTACTGCCTACCCTTCAGGGAATCCTGGTCAAAGAACTGCACGACAAATCAGAAAGGACCTCATTTCTCCCTGCACGGGTAACCAGTCGGAAGGAGGGTCTGGAGGTTCTGCCCTTGGCATGGAAGGGTTCGGCAGATATCTTCAATTTGATTGGGGCAAACGGTTTTGTTATTGTGCCTCAATCTGTCACCTGCTTACAGAGTGGGAGGCAGGTCGAGGTTCTCATGTTTTCCGACCTCAATTACGCTTGACCGGAGCTTTCAGGTTATGGAAAAACTCACTCATTTTGGCGAAGATGGCCGTATCCGCATGGTCGACATCTCTGAAAAAGAAGTCACCCGAAGAATGGCACGGGCCCAAGGGTTTGTTCGACTCTCTCCGCGGGTTCTCAGCATGATCCGAGAGGGGAAGGTCTCCAAGGGTAACCCCCTGGAAGTAGCCCGAGTAGCGGGAATCATGGCGGCCAAAAATACTTCTCAATTGATTCCTCTCTGCCATCCCTTGAGCTTGAGTTTCATCGACATTCAGTTTGAGCTGACCACTGAAGGAATTCGGATAGAATCAATGGCGGTGACGGAGGGAAAGACCGGCGTGGAAATGGAGGCTTTGACGGGAGTCACCTTGGCGGCACTGACAATTTATGACATGTGCAAGTCCGCAGACCGGCAAATCACAATCACTGAAATCCATCTGATGGAAAAGTCGGGGGGGCGTTCTGGACATTTCGTGCGATCCGGCGACAGCCCGAGGAGTTGATGAGACCGTTCGTTGAATCTTGGGTCCCGGTAATCCTCTGGGCAGGTGTCATTTTCTACTTTTCGTCCGATCAGTTTTCTGCTGACCACACCTCCCGCATTGTGAGCCCGTTGCTCCACTGGTTGGCCCCTAGCATATCGCTGGAGGTTGAACAGTCCATCCATTTTACGGTTCGGAAGCTGGGTCACTTGACGGAGTACTTCCTTTTTGCTGCGCTCCTGATGCGAGCTTTGAGAGATCTCGGTGACGGGAAATGGGACCATCGGGCAGCCATTTCCTCCTTGGTGGTGATCTTTCTCTTTGCTTGCAGCGACGAGTTTCATCAGTCCTTTGTACCAAGCCGGTCAGCCAGTTTCGGCGACAGTTTACTGGACTCCATAGGTGGGTTTTGCGGGGTAATTTGGAGCTATTGGAGACATCGGGGAACAATATCCAATGAGACGGCTAAGTCATGAGCAATCCGTCCAAATGGCAGGGAACTGCCCCCCAGTTTCATTCCCCAGTTTCCTTCACTCCAGCAGCCCCGAAATCCTGATGGCTCTCCTGCAAAACCCATTATTCACCGAGAAGGAACTGCTGGTGTTGCTGAATCGTCAAAATCTCCCTTCCTTAGTAGTTGAAGAAATCGCCCAGAATCGGACCTGGATAGGCCTTTATCCAGTTAAGAGAGCTCTCGTGCGGCACCCCAAGACCCCGGTTCGAACCTCCCTGGATCTGCTCAAGTTTCTTTTCCTGTTTGACCTGGTATCAGTCTCCCTCGTGCCTGCCATCCCCCATGAAGTAAAAGAACTGGCCGAGAACCTGATCCTACTGCAACTACCCAAACTCCCGCTTGGTCAGAAGATCACCCTGGCCAGAAGAGCAAGTTTGAGGATCGCAACTGAACTGCTAAAGAGCGAGATCCGCATGGTTTATGAAGCCGCTCTGGATAACCCACGCATCAACGAGGCAGCCATTATTCAAGCTTTAAACCGACCCGGCTTAGATACTCCATTTGTTGATGCCTGCGCCAAACATCGAAAGTGGTCCTTTTCTTATGGGGTTCGGCTGGCCCTGCTGAGAACCAATCTGCTCTCCATGGCAAATTTCCTGAAGTTCTCCGTAGAAATGAGACTGGCCGACTTGCAAGAAATCGCCGAAGACCCCAAGGTCAATCAACAGGTTCGGGTCTATTTGTTGCGCACTCTATCCACATCCCGAAGAGTCTAGTCTGGATTCTTGAATTTCAGTGGTCGACATGCTTTCGCGAGTCAAAAAGTCTGGATGAGACACGAATTGGCTGCGGCAAGGTGGCGAGCCATCGGAACAGAGCGGTTTTAGCCTGATCATTCACCTGACCTGCAAGCGTGGAGCGATTCCTGTCCGATTCCCTTGAGAAAACCCCCTTCCCACGCCAAACTCCATAGGATGTCTGTGGAAAAGTCACGTGTGTCAAGGCTCTTGGACTGTCAGTACTGGAATGGCCCAGCAGATTCTTACATTGAAATACAAGTTGCTTATTTTCAATAATTTACAATTAGAACAATTCGTGTGCAATTTGCTCCTTGTGAAGCATTTCAAAGAACTTGCAGGCCCCTCTGCGTGCTTTTCCACAGGTTTTTCCTCAGAAATTGTGAATTTCTATCCAGCCCTGGAAACGAAGCTAGTGGAGGTTGTACACCTTACTGGTTCCAGCCAAAGGATTGCAGTGCTAGTGAGTCTGCTTTTCAAATTCACCGGTGAAGAGACGGTACGTTCCTGCAACTGTCCCGGGGAAAACAAATGAATTCGCTGGAGCTGTCAAAGCCCATTCGACACTCTTAATTACATGCGGCAGGGCGGAATTTGCCTAATTGCCGGCTCTCTGCTATAGTCGTCCCCCATATTGACGGTTCGCCTCTTTGAGCCCCCTCATGCGTCTCAAAAAATTCCTCTTTGCATTCGAAGTTTTCATCATTTTCCTCTGCCTGACGTTCTATATCTGGTACACCGTGGCGAACAATGACCGGCAGAGGCAGCTGCAGACCACAGAAATCAATGCCAACCAACTTAAGAACGGAATTGAATCCTTCGTCAGTGAGCGAGTCTCGGTCTTACTTCAGGTCCGGAATTTCTGGCTGAACAGTGGAGCAGTCACTCACGAGCGGTTTCTGAGTTTTTGCAGGGAGATCATCGGACAAGTGCCGGGCTTTCAGTCAATTGAATATGAAAACATCTGAACCCGGGATGTCTGGAGCGAACCTTTCCTGAAGACCGAGCTCCTGGATAAATCCAATGCGGAATTAGAAAACATCCGGCAGGGAATGCTGCGCCACGCTGTGCGGGAGAAGACAGTCCAAGTCACTCCACCGCTTCAGTATTCGGATGGCAGTAAAGGCTTCTATGCTATCGTCCCCGTCTTTCGAGGCGCGATTCTGGAGGGTTCAATTTATGGCTTTTTCAATACAGACACTGTTTTCGATCTGATCTTCGACACGACTCTTAGAGAACGATACCACTGCATCATCGTGGATGAGAAGCAACCCATTTTCTCCACGGAGGGGGTGGGGATAGAGGATTTGAAGAAGGCCCGCCTTCGAGTGGAAAAAACCCTGGAGTTGCGCAACCGCAATTGGAAATTGACCCTTTGGCCCAAGGAATTCAGGGATCAAGGGGGGTACTTGGGAGTTGCCGTCCTGATTTTTGGAGTGGCTCTTTCAGCGGTTCTGGGTTCTCTTGTTTGGGTCCTCTCTAGCAAGGCCGAATTGGCTGAGGTCTACGGAGCCATGCTCGAAACCTCACAGACATTGAGCGCGTCGACAGATCTGAACACTGTCCTGAGAACGACAGGCGAAGCTTGCCTGCGGATGACCGATGTCAATCGATGTTGTGTCTTCCTTTGGGACTCAGGCGGCCGGCAGTTCGAACCAGCCTGGATCTCAAGTGACCTGGAATCTATCCTACCGAAGTTCATGCAGTTCAGGCCCCGTTATGGGGAGAGCCTCCTCATTGACAAATTGGTGGATGAAAAACGGAGCTTGGTATTGTCCAAACCAGAGAGTCTGGCTAGTTTCAGTCCCTCCTTTGTGAGTAAGTACCAGGTGAAGTCCCTCTTGGTAGTCCCCCTGGTGTCCAAGAACAACCTGGTTGGCGCCATCACCTTGGACCAGGTAGGCACCCGTCATCGCTTCTCCTCGCGGGAGCAGGTGATGGTAGAGGGAGTCTCCACCCATGCGGTAACGGCCATCGAAAACGCCCAGCTTCTGGGGCAGTTCCAGAAACAGTCTGATTTAGTATCGAAGAAGAATAAGGAATTGGAGTCGCTTCTATCGGTGGTCTCCATGGATCTCAAGGGCCCTCTCCTGGCTTTAGGCGGGATGGCTCAACTTCTTAGGGATGATTGCGGGGAACACCTCTCTGAGAGTGGAAGGCACTACTTACAAAAGATTCAGGACAAGCTCGTCCAAATGGAATCGCTCATTGGCAACGTTCTCGAATTCACGAGAATCGCCCGAGACGTTGAACCCATGGAACAGATCGCCGTACCTGAATTGCTGGACGAGGTATTATCCCACTTGCAGACGCAGAGAAATGGACATACTGTTCACCTCGTGAACCAAAATGAGGTCCAGGAGATCTGGTTTAGTCGGAACGGCTTGAGACA
>JBGPHY010000107.1:0-11891 GCA_041484625.1 Terriglobia bacterium
CGAAGTCGAGAAGATCGTGCAAGCTGGGCCCGATATGGTCACAATGGGCAAGCTGCCCCAGACTCCCCGGGCCAAAAAGGTTATCGAGTACGCGATCGAAGAAGCCCGCAACCTGAACCATAACTACGTCGGTACAGAGCATCTCTTGCTCGGGCTGCTGCGTGAGCAAGAGGGTGTGGCCGCTCAGGTCCTGATGAACCTGGGCCTGAAGCTGGAAGAAGTGCGCGAGGAGGTGCTTAACTTGCTCGGTCACGGGATGGACGCCGGCGGCGAAGGGGAACGCGCCGCGGCTAAAGGCGGTAAATCCAAGACTCCGGCCTTGGACTCGTTCGGGCGTGATCTGACCGACCTGGCACGGCAAGGTAAGCTCGACCCGGTCATCGGCCGCCAAAATGAAATCGAGCGGGTGATTCAGGTTCTCTCCCGCCGCACCAAGAATAACCCCGTCTTGCTCGGCGAGGCCGGCGTCGGCAAAACCGCCATCGTCGAGGGCCTGGCCCAGATGATCGTTGACGGCAACGTGCCGGAGCTCCTCCGCGACCGCCGAATCGTCGTTCTTGACCTGGCGATGATGGTCGCCGGCACCAAGTATCGCGGCCAGTTCGAAGAGCGAATCAAGGCCGTGATGAACGAGGTCCGGCGTGCCAAGAACACGATCCTCTTCATCGACGAGCTGCACACCCTGGTCGGCGCGGGGGCCGCGGAGGGGGCCATGGATGCCTCCAACATGCTGAAGCCTGCCCTGGCGCGCGGCGAGCTGCACTGCATCGGCGCCACCACTTTGAACGAATACCGGAAGTATATCGAAAAGGACGCGGCCCTGGAGCGGCGGTTCCAGCAGGTTTACGTTGGGGAACCCAGCGTTGAAGATACTATTTCCATCCTGCGCGGTTTGAAAGAGCGCTACGAGATCCACCATGGGGTGAAGATCAAGGACTCGGCAATCGTGGCAGCGGCTACCCTCTCTAGCCGTTACATCTCTGATCGGTTCCTGCCCGACAAGGCAATTGATTTGGTGGATGAAGCGGCCGCTTCTCTGCGTATGCAAATCGATTCCTTGCCCCTGGAACTCGACGAAGTGGAACGACGCATTACCCAGCTCGAGATTGAACGTCAGGCCCTGAAGAAGGAGGAAGACCCGGCCTCCCACGAGCGGCTCGTGATCCTCGAGAGGGAGCTAGCGGACTCAAGGGAAAAGTCGTCCCAAATGAAAGCCCACTGGCAGAACGAGAAGGAATCGATCTCCCGGATCCGGGAAATCAAAGAAAAGATCGAGCAGGCGAAAATCGAAGAGCAGAAACACGAACGGGAGGGCAACCTGGGCAAAGTGGCGGAAATCCGCTACGGCACGTTAGTCGGTCTGCAAAAACAATTGGACGAGGCCAACCAACAACAGGCTGATCTGCAGCAGCACTCCCACATGTTGAAAGAGGAAGTCGACGAGGAAGACATCGCCAAGGTGGTGTCGAAATGGACGGGGATCCCTGTTTCTAAGATGCTGGAGGGTGAGATTGCCAAGCTGGTACGTATGGAGGAGCGGTTACGGGAGCGAGTCGTGGGCCAGGAGGCAGCTCTTCATTCCGTAGCTAATGCGATCCGCCGCAGTCGGGCAGGACTCCAGGAGCATCAACGTCCCATTGGGTCCTTCATCTTCTTGGGACCGACCGGTGTCGGAAAAACCGAACTTGCCCGAGCCTTGGCCGAATTCCTCTTTGACAGCGAAAAGGCTATGGTCCGGCTCGACATGTCGGAGTACATGGAGAAACACTCGGTGGCCCGCCTAATCGGGGCTCCCCCGGGATACGTAGGTTACGAGGAAGGCGGCCACTTAACTGAAGCCATTAAGAGACGGCCGTATTCGGTCATCCTTTTTGACGAAATCGAGAAAGCCCATCCTGATGTATTCAACGTCTTGCTACAGATCCTGGATGATGGTCGCCTCACGGATGGAAAGGGGCGAACCGTGGATTTTAAGAACACCGTGGTGGTCATGACGTCCAACGTCGGAAGCAGCTGGATCCAGGACCTGGCGCAGAAGGACCGCCAGGAGATGGAGCGGCGTGTAATGGAGGTCTTGCGCGGGACTTTCAAGCCGGAATTCCTGAACCGCATAGACGACATCATCATCTTCAATTCCCTGGGTCGCGTGGAAATCGGCCGGATCATCGACATCCAGATCTCACGACTCCAGAGACTATTGCGTGAAAAGAAGATCGACCTGGAACTCACGGATCGGGCCAGGGAATTGCTCTTCAAGGAGGGCTTCGATCCCACTTACGGAGCCCGTCCGCTCAAGCGGGCCATTCAGCATCTCATTCAGGACAAGCTGGCCCTGCGACTGTTGGATGGAGAGATCCTGCCCGGTGACAGGGTGGTGGTTGACGCAGACTTGGGAAGAGGCTTGATGATCTTCGAGCCGGCTTCCACGGAGCCCAGGGTCCCCGGATGATCTTCTGGTGGAGATTAGGCAGATCGGAGCGGTCTTCCGTGTGGTTTGAAAACCACTGAAACTTACACTATCATGAAGAGCTTGTATGGGCCGTTCAGAGCCGGCCAAATGCCTGCGGCAAATCGACACACGATTTGTCGGGCTGGTTCGGACGCGCTTATCTTGAGGGCGAAGCCATCCCGCTGGACGGTTTAGAGTGAGGATCACCTACGACAGAAGCTGGAGCCATGCAGATGGACTCAGAAGAATCCCCGAGAGGGCAGTCAATCCCAGTGAGAATCAAGACGCCTGTGAATGACGAGCCCATCCGCGTCACGGATAGGCGCTTCTGGGCGAAGCCGCAGGAGTCCCCCGCACAGGATGAGGCGGTTTTCTCCTTGAAGCCGACCTATGTGGAAGAACTGGAGAAGCGTCTGGCTGAATCTCAGCAGAGACTGGACGAAACGTTAGCTGCACACCGGGAATTCAAGGCAGGAGCCGGCGTGGAAACCCGCAAAGCGCGGGAACGGATCCAAAATGAATACGACAGACGGTTCATCCAAGCCAAAGGCGAGATGGCCGGCAAATTCATCCACATCCTGGAGAATCTTGACCGGGCGCTGACTGCAGCCGAAGGTACCCAGAACTTCTCTAGTCTGCTGGAAGGCATCCAGTTGATCCGGGGCCAGTTCCAAAATGCACTCACGGATCTGGGATTGAAGGAGATTTCGCCAAAGGGAGAGGTCTTCAATCCGGAATTTGCCGAGGCCGTTCAAACCGTCGAGGTAAATAACGAAGCGGAAGACAGCCTGATTCTGGAAGTGTTGAGCCCGGGGTACTTTCTAAGCGACGTCCTCATCCGCCCGGCACGAGTCTTAGTGGGCCAGTTTAGAGTGCCTGCCTCGCAAGCAGAAGGCCAATCATGAGGGCGTGATCGCCTGGAGCTTGGCAGCTGCTGGGAACCCGCTTCCACTCAACCCGTGGGACATTCTTAGGGAAAACTCACCTCTAAATCTCTTTTCTCCACCATTCGGATGAACTCATAGGTGAGCTCCCGGTCCCGCCAGCCCTTTTCTGCCTCCACATTCAGCTGGTCGAAAACCTCCTTCATGGGGAAGGGGGGCTTGTAAGGTCTCTGGGAACAGAGAGCATCGAACACATCTGCGGTCTGCAGGATCCTGGCAGCGATAGGGATTTCCTCACCTTTCAATCCGTCCGGGTAACCGCCGCCGTCCCATCGTTCGTGGTGATTACGGATAATGGGGAGGACGAGTTTGAAGTTGCGCAGGGGCTGGCAGATCCTTTCCCCGATCAAGGTGTGCTGCCGCATCACGGTCCATTCCTCTCCGGAAAGCGCATTGGGATTCAGCAGAATCGAATCAGGAATCCCTAGTTTGCCAATGTCGTGCAGAATCCCACCGCGGTAGAGTGCCTTGAGTACGGAGATATCCAGCCCGAGTTTTTCACCCAATCTCACCGAGTATCGCGACAATCGTTCACAATGGCCATTGGTGTTGGGATCCTTGGCTTCTACCCCCAGCGCCAGGCTGAAAAGCACCCTCTCGGCATTTTCCAGCTCGTCAGTGATTTGTTTGAGTCTCAAGGAGGACCGAACCCGTGCGACAAACTCAGCAACATTGAAGGGCTTGTTCAAAAAATCATCAGCACCGGCCTCGATACCCCGGATCTTGTCCTCCAGGTCTTGGAGGGCAGTGATCATAATGACTGGAATGAGCTGGGTTCGTTCATCAGCTTTCAATCGACGACAAAGCTCATAACCGTCCATTTCCGGCATCATGACGTCGAGCAGGACCAGGTCGGGTTCAAGCTCGACGGCCTTATCGTAACCCTCCCGGCCATTGACAGCCGTGAAAACTTCGCATCGGTCAGAGACCAGAATATCCTTGATCAGCGACAGGTTCTGCGGGTCGTCGTCGACGGCCAAAATCCTGAATCTTCGGTCGAGCTTGTCGAAGATGTTCATGAATTCTCAAAATCGCAATTTCATTTCAGTCAGATGGACGGATCTTACGGCTTCTCAAGACCCTTTCTTAAAAGCCTCCGGCAACCGCTCCTGCGATTTCCATCAATCCAGCAAATAGGCAATATGTTCATTTTAGCAGGGTTCATCTATCTCGCATATCAAGAAAACAGTAAGGGAAACCTGTAACAGACCAGTGAGAACTACCTAGAGTCAGCTTAGAGCTCCTATTATGCTGTTGCAAATTGAATGTAAATTTATCAATTGGCAAATAATCGTATTAGGGCTACACTTCTCCTGCTGAATTTTCGTGTGGGGAGTCGTATGGACGAATCGTTAATCACGGTCAAAGAAGTGGCTGATTATCTAAAACTCAAGGAACAGACCGTTTACCTTCTGGCTCGGCAGAACAAAATCCCCTCGCTGAAGGTCGGGGGAAGCCTCCGTTTTAAGAAGTCCCAGATTGACGCCTGGCTGCTCTGTTCGCCCCACTTGTCCAGTAAACAGGAAGGGCAGAAGCAGAAGGTGTTGATTGTGGATGACGAGGAATTGGTTCGGAATACACTAAAGAGAATGGTGGAGCTCCACGGTGTGACGGCGGTGACTGCCGACGGGGGTGTCCAGGCCGTAGAATTAATGAAGCGCGAGAAATATCGAATAGTCTTCTTGGATTTGGACATGCCTGTGATGAACGGAGTTGAGACGCTGAGGAAGATGAAGGAAATCCACCGAGACCTGGTGTTTGTGGTCGTAACGGCATTGGACGGGGACAACCACCTGTTCCGCAAGATTCTGGAGCATGCTCCCCTGTCGGTGATTCCCAAGCCGTTTACGGTCAAGCAAATCGGCGATGTTCTGGAGCCCTATTTTGAGCTGAGCACCTCCTCGAAATAGCCAACAGGAAATGCAATTCTGGCTTGAAGGCGGCCGCTTCCAAAGCGCTCACGACTTGCCAATACTACTCAGGAACTGATCGAAGCTTTCAGACCAGCGGGCGACGGTCTTTTCGGGCCCAACTAGCTTAAAGAACCAAGGGCCTTCGGAAGTCTCCACTACAGCAGCCACCATCCGGTATCCATTGTTCGGCCGCTGCTGTTCTGCGCCCGGCATCCTCAAAGGCTGATAAACACCGGTGACATCCACCAGGGTGACAGGCATTCCGGCAATATTCTTCTTGCTGGTCTTGGCTCTGGCCTTAGAGGAGGAGCCATCCGCCTGAGTGATCTGTCCAATCCAACGATCAATATTGGCATCGGTTGATCCACCCTGACCGGGCCCAAAATAAAAGACAATCAATTCGCCATCCGCCGGGTCGCCCTCCACTCGAGGCAAGGAAAACTGGCCTTTGCGCATACTGGAGGTAGGAGTCTTCTCAATCCAGCCCGCCGGGGGACGCATCTTCAAAGGTCCAAAAACCTTCTCAGTGCCGGAGCCAGGTGGATGGGAACTCGAAAGGCCAGTAGACGGTGAAGGCACAGCGGGGGGCTGATCGGAAGCATTCCGGTCTCCGCAAGCGGTGAGCCCCAACACCGCAAAAATCAGCAGGCTTGCGAAGACCGGCAGAAAGGAGAGCCCGTGAAGTGCCGACTGAACAAACTTTCGCGACACCGCGCTGATTACAGACTTCATTTGGATCCTCCTTGGAAAGAGCATATACCTCCGACAACTCCTGAACCTGCTGCTATTGTACGTCAGGCTGCGGCAGAATGGCACCTTCTTCATTCATGATTCGTGCTCCCCAGTCCCCGGCCACACCAACTCTTCTGCGAATTGCCCTTCTAGTCTTTCTGGTCTTTGGAGTCTATTTCGTCCCGCAATTCTATTGCCTATGACAACGGTTGCTCCATGAAGTCACATAGCCATGATGTTGTAGCCGCAGTCTACGTAGATCACTTCTCCGGTCACCCCACTGGACAGGTCGCTGGCCAAATAGAGGCCGGTTCCTCCGAGTTCTTTGGGTGTGACGTTGCGCTGAAGGGGAGCCACTTCGGCGTGGTGTTTAAGCATGCCTGTGAAACCGGCGATGCCGCGGGCTGCCAGGGTGTTAACGGGTCCGGCGCTGATGGCATTTACCCGGATGTTGTGGCGTCCCAAATCGTAGGCGAGATAGCGAACGGACGCTTCCAGTGCCGCTTTGGCAATGCCCATGACGTTATAGTTCGGGACCACTCGCTCGGCGCCGTGGTAGCTCAAAGTCAGAATACTCCCTCCCTCGGTCATCAGGGGAAGTGCGGCGTGCGCAATAGTCACCAGCGAGTACACGCTGACATCCATAGCGATGCGGAAGGCCTCTCGAGTGGTGGCAACGAAACGTCGCTGCAGGGATTCCTTGGGGGCAAAGGCGACACTGTGCAGAATCAGGTGCAGCTTGCCGAAGTCGCGCCGGACATTCTCGAAGACCGCCTGGATCTCCTCTTCTCGCGTTACATCGCAGGGATAGATTGGCACTGTCTGCCCAAACGAGCTGGCCAGTTCCTCCACGTTCTCCTTGAGCCGTTCTCCCTGGTATGTAAACGCCAGTTGGGCTCCGGCCTCCTTCCAGGCTTGGGCAATACTGAAAGCGATACTGCGCTTATTGGCGACGCCCAGCACCAACCCGAACTTGTCCTTCAGCATGAACGCCTCCTGACAGGGATGAAAAAGGGAGATTAGCAGGAGATAGGCAAAGGCGCAAGAACGAGATAACGGCTCTCTTCCCACAGAGTGATGGGGCACGGTTGGGGCTCTAATCCACCACCAACCTGCTATCCATGGAAGACAACTGGTTCAGGCGGCGGAATTCATGCGCGGGCTGATCCAATCGGATTACCGCCAATCCTGGAATCAGCGAAACCTATGGAGCAAAATGATATAGGCCTTCGCTGATGCCGAAGTCTGGCGCCAATTGAACTACCTGATCAATCCTTGATGGCTTGGTAAGCCAGCTTCAATGATTTTGAGTCCAGGTTCAAGTCTCCGGTTGGATATAGCTGCCCCATAAAGATAGCAATCAGGTCTTCTTTGGGGTCGATCACGAACGAAGTGTAGAAGAACCCCCCCCAGTAATAAGCCCCGATCGAGCCCCATTCGGTCAGATGTCTAGGCTCGCCGTTGACGCCAAAACCAAGCCCATAGCCCATGTCGTCGAGCTTTCCCTGGACGTGATTTTGCGAGACGAGTTCAACAGACTTCCGGCTCAGCAGGCGTACACCATTCAACTCACCATCCTTCAGCAGCACTTGGCAAAACCGATAATAATCTTCGGCTGTTGAGCACAGGCCTCCCCCACCGGAAAAGTAAGTCCGGGGCCCACGGTAGGGATAATCGGAGGATAGACAAACGCTCCTTCTTCGACGACCTGTTTCTCGGAAAATGACGGAGCCCCTTTGCAGGATAGTAGGACGGCGCCAGCGATGCGGCTGTCGTCAATGTTTTTCTGGACTGCATTGCCGATTCGTTCGAGGCGCTCCGATTTCCGAAGAAACGGAAGATGGTACCAGCTAAGAGGCTAGACTTGGAGAGCGGTCTCTTTGGGTTTCCGGGGCTTGAAGGAGAAATGGCCGCCTACCATCTCGTAGAAGAGCTGGGGGAGTGTTTTGTCGAGGTAGGATCGAATAGACACGTAGCACTCTCCGCAAGTGTTGTGGTGGGTGAATTCCTGGATCAGTCGGGTCCGCTCCTCGAGGGGATAACGTCTGAACTGCATGGAGCAGGGTTGCAAGTAGCCATCGCTGGTCACCACCAGGAAGCGTAATCCTGCTTTGCAGCCCGGAGCTTCACCGCGCTCGTAGTAGGCATAGGTGGCGTCAATGGTGGTGCAGCTGTTGACGATCCACTTCGAGCCGTCCATGCGGGCTTTGATTCGATCCAACTGGGTCTTCAACTTAGCTAGGTCTTCGGGCTTGTCAATGAAGTGGTCCCAGCACTGGGTTCGCCGGTAGGTATAAGCGCTGTAACTGACATTTACCCCCCACTCCCTCGCTTTGTCAGCCACGGCATTAATGTATCGGAGGTTGTGACTGGTGATGCAATTGTTGAGGACGATGTCGTCGTAGCCGTAGGCTGCCAGCTTGGGCACCAGCTTGTCCAGCTTGGCGTATAGCCCGGGGTAACCCCGGAAATCGTCGTGCCGCTCGTTCGGGAAATCCAAGCTGACCGAAAACTGGTTGATGCCTGCATCGTGGAGTTCAAGGTACTTCTCTTCCGTCATCCCTGTCCAGTTAGAGACCAGGATGAGATAGGGGAGGCCATCAGGAGTCTTCACATTCCTCACAATCTCCAGGAGGTCGGGGCGCATGAGCGGCTCTCCTCCGGAAATCTGGACCGCACAAGGTCGCAAGGCTTCCATGTACCTGCGGTAGTCTGAAGGCTGGAGATTTCGGGAAGTGTCGCGAGGCCCGCCATGATCACAATGTTTGCAGTAGCAAGTACAGGAATCCGTCACTTCAAAAGAAATGACGATCGGCTTCTCTGCAAACCAGTTGTTGACTCCCCGTGCGATGGTCCTCACGGATTCAGCCAAAGGGACTCGTCTCATTGATCCAGGACTCCCGACCCATGACTTCCCACGGCTCGGCACCTTTCATCCGACACTGAACTCTCCCGCAAGTGGTAAAAAACGGCGGGAGTCCTCACTCCATAACCTATGAATTCTGTCAAAAGAGCAGCGACTTATCAAGGGAAACCACTGGCGGCTAGCCTCCGAACTCCGGGGTGCCCTCCGGAACATTCTCCGGCTGTCTCTGGGGCGAGCGCCGGTTGTCGAGCATTGCCACCTGTTGAACACAAGAAACAGTGCAGAAAGGGGCACAGAGTTTCCGAGTGTTAAACTCGCGTTCGATGTGCTCCAAGGTGTATTCGTGGAGTGGAATGGCCGGATAGCCACGTTGTTGGGAGCAGTAGTGGACCAGTCCGTCTTCGCAGATGTACAGGTATCGCGCCCCAGCCCGGCAGCGCCAGTTGTTGGGGCGCCCTTGTGCGATATTTTCCTGGAACTGCTTGAAGCGCGAGTAGGAACGCCTTCCCATAGACATGATCTGCCGGAAAATTGTCTGCTCCCGTTCAGAGAGGGGTCGCAACTGGCCATTACCGTCATGGATGATACCGACCGTGCTGGTGAAACCCAGTTCGGTGGCTCGACGAGCAATAGTGAGGGCGTCTTGAGGTTGGCGAGTTCCAGCTCCCAAGACGGAATTGATATTCACCCCGAATTCCGCATGTGCCGCCAGATGCCGCAACTTGCGATCCAGCACCTTTAGACTCTTCTTGGAGACCTCGTCGGGGATCACATTGTCGATGCTGATCTGCATGTGGTCTAAACCCGCTCGATTCAGCCTCAGCACACGTTCCGGGCCCAGCAGATAAGCATTGGTGATCAAGCCTGCCAGCATCCCTCGTTTCCGTATATGTCCGATCAAAAGGTCCAGATCGGGGTGGAGCAAGGGTTCTCCGCCGCTGATAGTCACGATGGTCGTGCCAAAATCAGCCAAACGATCAATGCGGCGAAACATCTCCTCGGTCGGTACAGGTTTCGAAACCTTGTCATATTCATTGCAATAGGCGCAGGCGAGATTACAGCGTCGCATGGGGACAATGTGGGCCAGCACGGGGTGCTTCTTCGACGCGAGGCCCTTGGCAATCATCCGCAACTCCCGTAAGCGGCGGGAAACAAAGCGCCATCGACGTTTCAGTGTCTTGTTTGAGAAAGTCATAAGTTTTCCAGCTAAAATGAAAGCCAGCATCCTAACTAGATAATCCCAAGACACTCAATGGCTTTTCAGGGAGTGGTCCAATCTTGAAGGTCGATGTGTCAATTCATCCCCCCATTGGACAGGCATTCCTCTATCACTTCCAGGAAAGCCTTACAAGCACGAGACATGTAGCGATTCTTCTTATAGATGAGTCCCAAGCGGCGGATCATCTTTAGATCCTTAATCCGAACCAGGTTCAAAACCCCTTGATCGCGTTCCTCGAGGGCGTAGCTCTTGGGGACAACGGCAATACCCATTCCAATCGATACGAATTTCTTAACCGTCTCAATACTGGCCAACTCAAAGGAAATATTGAGCTTTTCAGCGGCCTTGCCAAACTGCTGCAGGATCCTTTCCCGCGTGGAGCCCACCTTGTGAAAGATCAACGGATAGTCCGCCAGCTCAATCAGGCTGACAGACGACCGACCGGCCAGCGGATGCGAAGGGCTGGTGATTAACCATAGCTCGTCCTTGGCAACCGGTATCACTACCAGATCCTTTCCATCGACCGGCAGAGTGACGATCCCGACATCCAATTGATTGTCTAACACCTTTTCCAGAACCTTTTTTGAGAAATTGCGATAGATGCTGATCTGCACCTCCGGATACTTCTGCCTGTAGATTATGAAGATCCTGGGCAGGACGTAAATGCAGGTGGCTTCGTTGGCACCGATCTGCAACTTCCCTTTGGGAGTAGCCTTCAATTCGCTGATGGCCAGTTTGGCCTCATCGTGGAGGCGCAGCAGGCGTTCAGCGTAGCCGAGGAGAATTTCACCGGCGTGGGTTAGACGAACCTTCTTGCCGAGCCGGTCAAACAACCGCTCACCCAGTTCTTCTTCCAACCTCCGGACCTGAGTGCTAACGGCAGGCTGGGTGCGATACAGCTTTTCGGCAGCCACCGTGAAGCTCTTGTGAGTCGCGACTTCGTAGAAGTTGCGAATCTGATCGAGGTTCATGGAATCTTTATTTCCACTTCCAGACAGGAATTGCTTACTTCTTGAAGAGATTGTGGAAGGCCTGGCGGGCGTCTACAGTGCCACCCTGCCCAGAAGATGAAGAAGTCTCCCGCTCGACGCTCTTCTTCATCTCAAAAACAGTGCACTGGTTGCGGGCGTTCTTCTTCAGGATGCGCTCCAAAATCGGTTGAGTGCATTCGAAACGCGTTCCGCTGTCAAAAAAGGAGCATTGCTTGCAGGAATGGAGGTCCGCTCTGCACTTGGGGCAATGGCTTTCGAGCCCAATATCAGCATCGAGAATCTTTGTGCCGCAAAGAGCACACCGGTGGACATCATTAAATCCAGGCATTGGCCTGGACCGGAATTCCGGAGGACCCTGGGGCTTGGGTGGTCGGTGCTTCTTTTCTTCCCGGTCCCGGTCCATATACCCAGCCTGGCGGTACTTGCGTTCCATAAGAGCTCCTTAATCTTGTGAGGCAGCAATCCACCGTTCTGCCAGGACTCGGGGCAGGCTACAACGGACCAAACCACTGCCTGAGACTGGGGGTAGTGGGATAAGGCTTCCTGAAATCTCTATTTCGGGGACTCTCGAGTCCCGATGGCTCAGATGTTGACTAGCTTGGGAATGGGATCCATGATCAACTGCGGATCAGAAATCAAGACCTTGGTTCGAGGAGGAACTGAATGAGTCAACCAGACGTTCCCTCCAATCACCGAACCTTCACCTATGACCGTGCCTCCGCCAAGGACTGTGGCGCCAGAGTAAATGACCACTCTATCCTCGATCGTGGGATGGC
>JBGPHY010000108.1:0-11876 GCA_041484625.1 Terriglobia bacterium
AGTCTAGAGAATAAGTTCAATGTTGTCAAGAATTCTCTGGGATTTTGCCTTGACGGGATCTTTCAGCCAGTGCTACTTTTGCAAGGTCCTGAGGCTCAGACCAACCACGCGAGGAGATCCCTATGGCGGAGAGGGCAGAAAGACTCGAGCACCGGCCGTATGTTCCGCCCCAAACCATCATGACTGAGTTTAGCCTGAAGGCCTTACTGATCGGCCTGGTCATGTGTGTGATTCTGGGTGCGGCCAATGCTTATCTGGGGCTCAAAGCAGGAATGACCATTGCGGCTACTTACCCCGCTGCGGTGATTGGCATGGCTTTGTTGCGCTTGATGAAGGGAACCATCCTGGAAGAGAACTTTGCCAGAACTGTCGGTTCCATTGGCGAGTCCGTAGCGGCGGGTGCCATTTTTACCATCCCGGCCTTCTTCATTGCCGGCATCTGGCCGGAGTTTGCAACCTCCGGCCATTACCTGGAGTCGACTTCTATAATGTTCGCCGGCGGAGTGCTCGGGATTATGTTTGTGGCACTCCTGCGCAGGGTGATGGTGGAAGATGTGGAACTCCCCTTTCCTGAGTCTGTGGCTGCTTCGGAGATTCATAAAGCCGGGCGGGCGGGCGGCACCGGAGCTAAGTTTCTGTTCTCCGCCATGGCGGCCGGAGCACTGATCCAGGCTCTGGGGCAACTCCGGTTCTTTGCCACCACTTGGGAGAAATTCGTGACCTTTTCCCGGGCTACCATTGGACTGAAAAGCAGCGGCAATGCCACGGCCCAGGGTGGCCTGGTTTTGAGTGCGCCGGGTGTCAGCCCCGCCTACATCGGCGTGGGCTATATTATTGGCCCCAAATTGGCCTCCCTGAATTTCAGCGGGGGGTTGCTGGCCTGGGGACTATTCGTACCCATCATCACCTACTTCCTGGGCCCATCCCTCCTGCCTGCCGGAACCCCCGCAGATGAGGCTAGCTGGGTCGGAATGGCCAATAACATCTGGAAGTTCATCGTGCGGCCCATCGCCATCGGGGGAATGCTGGTTTCCGCCGGCTACACGCTGTTTCGCATGAGAAACAGCCTGATTACTGGAATCCGGCGCTCCATCAGCGACGTAAGAAAGGCCGCCACTGGAGAGCAGGTTCTGATCCGCACCGAACAGGATATCAGTTTCAAATGGATCATGATCGGCATCGGGTTGACGGCAGTTTTGACTTTCCTGATCTACAATCATTTTGCAGAAGACGCAAAATCGGCGCTAATGGCCACGGTAGTGATGGTCATCGCCGGGTTCTTCTTTGCGGCGGTTTCCGGATATCTAGTCGGCATCATTGGATCCAGCAACAACCCGATCAGCGGCCTGACTCTATCGACCCTGCTGGTTGCGGCCTTGCTGATGGTGGCCATGGGAACCACAGGCGTCACGGGGGTGGCGGCCGTTCTGGGAGTGGCCGGAGTAGTTTGCGTGTCATCGGCCGTCGCTGGTGAGATGCTCCAGGACCTCAAGGTCGGACACATCCTGGGTGGCACTCCCTGGAAAATGCAGATAGGGGACCTCCTGGGGGTCGGACTGGCCTCTGCTGTCATGTTTATTCCCCTGGTGGTTCTGCACCAGGGTGATATTAACACTGGCGGAACCGGCTTTGGGGGACGGAACCTTCCGGCTCCGCAGGCCAGCTTGATGGCTTTGCTCTCGCAAGGGATCGTGGGGGGGCAGATGGCCTGGCCGCTGATCATCGTCGGGATGCTCATGGGCGCAGGCTTCATCCTGATGCAGGTTCGGAGCCCGATGCTGGTTAGTGTAGGGATGTATCTCCCGTTGGAAACCACCTTTGCCATTTTTGTGGGAGGCGCCATCAAGGGAGTTGTGGAGCGCTTCAATAACAGGCTCCAGCACAATGAAGCGCAGAAGGCTCGCGTCGAGAATACCGGTGTTCTTCTGGCTTCCGGCCTGATTGCCGGAGAAGCCCTGATCGGCCTGGTATTTGCCGCCCTGGCCTTTGCCGATATTCGGCTCTTTTCGTTTTTCAAACATCCGTCATTCCTGACCAGCCTGGGCATGCTTGCGGTCATCGGCTGGATCCTGACTCGAATTCCCCTCAAGAATGCGGGGAAACCCGATGAACCGGCACCCCCCAGCGCCGTCTTCTGAGGGACTGTGTGCGTCCAATTGTTCGTGGTCTGCTATCATTCCCGGTTCACCAAGACTGAGGACGGACAACAGGCAACGAGTTCCGAATTGCTGACAAATCGCTAATTCTGAAGGAGTGAATTCATGTCTGAAGCCATTGAAGGTCTGAAACCGGAACTGCTGTGGAAACACTTTGCCGCGATTTCGCGCATTCCCCGCTGTTCCAAGAATGAAGCCGCAGTTGCCCGCTATGTGCTGGATACCGCCAAGCGCCTCGGGTTGGGGGCCAAACAGGACAAGTTTGGGAATGTCGTGGTACGCAAGCCGGCGACCCCGGGAAAAGGGAGTGTCCCGAGCGTTGCCCTGCAAGGCCATCTCGATATGGTGTGTGAGAAGAACGCCAATAAAGTCCACGATTTCTCCAAAGATCCGATTGAATTGGTGCGCCAGGGCAATGTCTTGATGGCTAATGGCACCACGCTGGGGGCCGATAATGGGATCGCTGTTGCCACCAGCCTGGCCATCATGGAGAGTACCGATCTAGACCATGGCCCCTTGGAACTGCTGTTCACCATCGACGAAGAAACCGGGTTGACCGGTGCGGCAAACCTTCAGTCAGATTCCCTGGAAAGCCGGATTCTCATGAACCTGGACTCCGAGGAGGAGGGGGAACTCTACGTCGGTTGCGCCGGCGGGAGAAACACCACAGGAACGTGGGCGGTCGACTACGAAAAGGCCCCGGACAAGTTGCAGGCTTTGATCTTAAGCGTGAAGGGACTACGCGGTGGACATTCCGGACTGGAAATCGATAAGGGGCGCGGCAATTCGATTAAAATCCTGAACCGAGTGCTGATCGCTCTAGGGGAGTTGGAAGCAAGGCTCTCCATTGTGAATGGAGGCAACAAGAGCAATGCCATCCCCCGGGAGGCGGAGGCCCTGCTCTACGTCTCTAAAAAGAAACTGCAAGAAGCCAGAGGCATCGTCGAGAGATTCAACCAAACGATTCGTCCGGAACTTGCGACGGTGGAACCTGACCTGGCCATTACCCTGGTGGAGAGCGGCGCAGCCAAGAAGGACAAGGTGATCCCGAAGGCGCTGCAGCGGCGACTCTGTCAAACTCTCTCGGCAATGCCGACCGGGGTGGTTAAGATGAGTGCGGAGATATCCTGGCTGGTGGAAACCTCCACTAATCTGGCCGTGGTTCGGACAGAGAAGAAACAGATAGCGGTGACCACCAGCCAGCGCAGTTCCGTGGCTTCGGAGATTGATGAGATGTGCCAGACTGTGCAGGCGGTTTTTGCGCTGGGCAAAGCCCAAGTGGATTGTAGCGAAGGTTATCCTGGCTGGAAACCCAATCTGGAATCGCCGATTTTGAAGATTGCTCGGGAGACTTACCAGTCGCTTTTCGGCAAGATGCCGGAAGTGAAAGCCGTGCATGCGGGCTTGGAATGTGGAATCATCGGAGAGAAGATCCCCGGGATGGACATGGTTTCCTTCGGCCCCACGCTCCAAGGGGTTCATTCTCCTGATGAGAAGATATACATCGATACCGTGGAACGGTTCTGGACGTTTTTGCTGGGGATTTTGAAGAACATCAACTAAGGACACGGATAAACACAGATTCACGCGGACAACTGTATGTCAGATGCTAAAGCATTTCCTGGCTCACTTCAGCGGTTCAACAGATAAGCTGCGGATCGTGGCCATCTCGATGATGCTGGCATTGAATCCGAAACGTCCACTGTCGAAGGTGGTGTCGTTCCAGTCGTCCACGTGAATCCCGTTGATCACGTGGGATATTTTGGACCCCTTGAGGTTAATTACGACGTGGTAATAATCCTTATTTCGCACCTTGAAGGGGAGAAGCACTACGTCGGTGGCCCCTGGCGCGTCCTCGCGTTTCAGTGAGTTCAGGTACTTGCTTTCTGAAAAAATGTACTTCACCAGGGCGTTCTTGGGAATCGCCTTCGCCTTGTCGGAAGCCAGTTTGAAGAGATAGAAATTGCTGGAGTTCTGGGCACGCAGTACCCAGCCGGCCGATTCCTTGTTGATCTTAATGTCGAACTCGATTTTGTAGTTGTCCCAGGTCGGACTCATTTTCAAGAAACCCAACCCCTGGACCCGCAGCACGGAGAACTCCTTCTCCTTTTCCACTTCCCAGGTTGACGGCGCATCCCACTGGGTGAGCCCTCCAATGAAGGTCTCATTCAACACGCCGGCTTGCTTCATGGCTTGCAAGCGCTGGGCCTCTTCGCGGAGTTTAGCCTGTCGGAGTTCCTCTTCCCGTTTCCTGGCTTCGGCCTGTTTTCGCTTTTCCTCTTCCTCCCGAGCCGTCTGCAAGAGGCGTCGCTGCTCGGCGGCTTCCTGCCTCCGTTTGTCCTCTTGCAGCTGTTCTTCCCGTCGCTTCTTTTCCTTGGCTTCAGCTTTCCTGGCGTTTTCCAAATTCTTCAGCTCATCGGCCGTGGGACCCACGGAAACCAATTGAGCATAAAGGTTGGGACTGGCCACCTGCCATTCACTTACCGTCTGTTCATGTTCTTTTAGCCACTGGTCCCTGTTTTCACCCGGCACTGTCACATCGTCTGCGGTTCCCCTCTTTCCGTCGGGTCCCAGGGACTGAAGGACGTACGTGTCATTAGTGAGATCCACCAGATAGAGGAGATTCTTTCCCCAACCGTCCTTCAGGCTTTCCAGGTCCGAATAGCCTTTGTTGATACTGGAGAGAGAGGGGGGAAGGGCTTTTTTTCGCTCCTGATATTTCTGAATAGCTTCCAGGACGGCCGCTATCTTTCCCACGGTGTTTCGAGTCGCCTCGTCAACCACGGGGGGAGCAGCGGGAACCGACACAGGAGCTTCCACCGGCGGGAGTGGGGCTGGCGGTTCCACATGGCGTTTCTTCCAAAACAGGTGAGCGGCCGCTCCCAGGATACCGGCAACCAGTACGACAGCAACGCCCAGCCAAAACAACTTGGGAGCCAGCAATCCGGGCTTCTGTCCTCCCGGTCCAGCGCCGGTCTCGTCAGTTCCCTCGAGTGCGGCCTTGAGTTCTCGTAAAATCTTCTCTTCTTCTGCTTTCGAGGAACTGGCCGCAGCCGGTTCTTGCGGCATCGGCGGCCCTTCGGCAGAAGGCTGGAGGGGGGCGGTCATCAGCCGGGTCCCGCACTTTGTGCAAAACGTGTTCTCCGATGCCTGTTCAGACCCACATCCCAGACACAGCATGAGCTCTATTCCCTCCCGCCCACCATCACTTTCAAAAACCTTCTCTTGCCGACCTTCAGAATGAAAGCAGTGGGCTGAGAACAATCGATCTCGGCCTTCACACTGCTGACTCTCTCGCTGTTTACGGTCACAGCATCCTGTTCAATAAGCCGGTTGGCTTCCGCGACAGAACCGGCCAGCCCAAGCCTGGCTAGCAACCTGGGCATCCGTATCTTCTCGGAACCGAGCGGCAGATAGGCCTCTTCCAATTCATCCGGCACTAGTCCTTTCTGGAACACCCGGTTGAACTCCTCTTCCGCCTCTTTGGCAGCTGCTGCCGAATGGAAATCCCGGATGATCAGCTTGGCCAGTTCGGCCTTGACGGTCCTGGGGTGTTGTTTCTCCGCCTCGACGTCCGCCTTCAATTGCCTAATCTGGGGGAGTGTGAGGTCGGTGCAGAGTTCATAGTAACGATACATGAGGACATCAGAAATCGACATGATTTTTCCGAACATCTCCTGGGGAGGTTCGTTGATCCCAATATAGTTGCCCAGAGATTTGGACATCTTTTGAACGCCGTCCAATCCCTCGATCAGTGGGGTGGTCATCACCACCTGGGGCTCCTGGTTGTATTCCTTCTGGATCTCCCGTCCAACCAGAAGGTTGAACTTTTGATCTGTTCCCCCCAACTCGACATCGGCCTGCAACGCCACCGAATCATACGCCTGCACCAGCGAGTAGAGCATCTCGTGGATGGAGATGGGTTGGTTCGCCTTTAGCCGCTTGCTGAAATCATCCCGCTCCAACATTCGCGCCACCGTGTAACGCGAAGCCAGCCGAATGAACCCCTCAACGGACATAGCAGACATCCAGCGGCTGTTGAAGTCGATCACGGTCTTTTCAGGGTCCAGCAATTTGAATATCTGCTCCTTATAAGTTTCTGCGTTCTGGAGCACTTCTTCCTTACTGAGTACTTTTCGAGTGACATTGCGGCCGCTGGGATCGCCGATGAGTCCCGTAAAGTCTCCGATAAGGAAAATCACGGTGTGCCCCAGCTCCTGAAAGTGCTTCAGTTTCCGGATCACCACCGTATGGCCGAGATGGATGTCGGGAGCGGTTGGATCGAATCCGGCTTTGACCCGGAGTGGAACTCCGGTCCGCGCGAACCGCTCCAATTTGCTTTTCAACTCCTCCAGCGGAATGGTTTCAACGACCCCCTTGTTCAGGTAATCGAGTTGTTCAGTGAGTGACAATGGATAACTCATTCAATAATCCCAGGGGACTAAATTCAGTCCGGCCCGATATTGCCATCCGCTTGAATTTTCACATGAGCCAAGGCTGCAAGGATCCAGTTTGGGCGGCGATGAATAGGATCGCAAGGACCTCCACCTCAACTGGTTCGAATAACACGACGACCAACCAACCGAAACTGTCCGCCAAGCACCAGCCGAATGGATTGCGTATAAATCTTGTGCTCCTCCCGAAGAATCCTGGCAGCCAAGGCCTCCTCTGTGTCATCGTCTAGTACAGGGACCACTGCTTGAAGAACGATGGGGCCCGAATCGAGTCTCTCGTCCACGAAGTGGACCGTAACCCCGGAGTACTTGACACCATGCTCCAAGGCCTGATGCTGAGCCTCCAGCCCCGGGAAGGCCGGCAGCAGCGAAGGGTGGATGTTTAGAATGCGGTTCGGAAAGGCCCGCACGAACTCAGAGCTGAGCAGACGCATGAATCCTGCCAGGCAGACCAGATCGACCTGCTTATCTTGAAGCAGCGAAACTACGCGCCGGTCATATTCTTCCCGCGTCAACCCCTTGGAGCTGAGGACTGCGGTTTCCAACCCTCGTTGACGAGCCTTCTCCAGACCCGCAGCCTGGCTGACGTTGCTGATCACGACGGCAATCTCCGCTTCCAGTTCGCCGCGGTCAATATGGTCGGCGATGGCCTCGAAATTGGAACCGCGCCCGGACAACAGAATTCCCAATCGTTTTTTCATTCGTAAACCATCCTCGCCCTACCCGATCGAATTTCCCCAATCTGATAATACTTCTGCCGGTGCTTTTTGAAGTGGGTGTCAACCTCGTGCAGATTGATGCGCGGAATCACCACGGCCATTCCAATGCCCATGTTAAACGTTCGCAGCATTTCGGTCTCGTCAATCTGCCCCAGCTTCTGAAGGATTCCGAAAATCGGAAGTCCGGGCCAACTGCCTACCTTGATGCCCGCGAAGCAACCGGCGGGAAGGATGCGGGGGATATTCTCGGTCAAGCCTCCCCCTGTAATATGGGCCATCCCCTTGATCAATCGGCGCTCAATCAGTGGCTGCAGGATGCGAAAGTAGCTCAAGTGGGGAGCCAGCAACACCTCGCCGATGGGTTTGCGCAACTCGGGCAGGATCGTCTCTACCGAGTAGCCCGCCGTTTCCAACAGTAGCTTGCGGGCCAGCGAATAACCGTTAGTGTGAAGACCTGAAGAGGGGAGCCCCAGGATGACATGACCGGGACGAATGGTGCTGCCGTCAATCAGTCGAGCCTTATCCACGATTCCCACAATAAACCCTGCCAGGTCGTACTCGCCGGTCTGATAGAATCCCGGCATCTCAGCCGTTTCTCCACCTAAGAGCGCACACCCTGTTTCCCGGCAGCCTGCGGCCACACCTTCCACCACCTTGGCAATGATTTCCGGAACCAGTTCACCCGTGGCAATGTAGTCCATAAAAAACAGGGGAGCCGCACCCTGCACGAGAATGTCATTGACACAATGAGCCACCAGGTCATGGCCCACGGTGTGGTGGATTCCCGTGGCAAAGGCGATCTTGAGCTTGGTCCCCACTCCGTCGACGCTGGAAACCAGAACCGGTTGCCCCGCGCGGTTCTTTTCCAGCCGGAAGAGTCCTCCAAATCCCCCGATCTCGCTGAGAACTCCTCTCGTAAAGGTCTTTCGCGCCAGGGATCGGATTTGTTTCTTGGCCTGATTGGCCCGCTCAATATCCACTCCGGCATCACGATAGCTGATGGCATGTTTCGACGTCATGACGGCACATCATCCTGAATTGAAATCGATGGAACAGCTGAAGAGCGGTGTTTTTGTGACCTCAAACGAGAGCCTTCTGGCTAACTTCGATGAGCCCATTCCTGGGGAACTCAACAGGGTACTTCCCGGTGTAGCAGGCCGTGCAGTAATATCCCTTGCCTTCTGTATCCCCGCAGGCCCGCAACATGCCCTCCTGGCTCAAGTAGCCAAGTGAATCGGCTTCGATGTATTTGCAGATCTCGTCCACAGAATGGCTGGACGCGATGAGTTCCCGTTTGGTTGGGGTGTCGATTCCGTAATAACAGGGAGACTTGGTGGGTGGACAACTGATTCGCACGTGGACTTCCGTGGCGCCGGCAGCCCGAACCATCTTCACGATTTTGCGGCTGGTGGTGCCTCGCACGATTGAATCATCCACCAGAACCACTCGCTTCCCACGGATCAGTGCTGCCACGGGGTTGAGCTTGATTTTGACACCGAAGTGACGAATCGATTGTCTGGGTTCAATGAAGGTCCGGCCGACGTAATGATTCCGGATCAGGCCGAACTCAAAGGGAATACTGGACTCCTTGGAGTAGCCGATGGCAGCAGTCACTCCCGAATCGGGCACAGGCACGACGATATCGGCCTCGGCCGGGTGCTCCTGGGCCAGATACTTGCCCAGAAGGTAGCGGCTTTCGTAAACCGATCTGCCGAAAATAACACTGTCGGGACGTGAAAAATACACATGTTCAAAGATGCAGTAGGATGGTTTGGCTGCGGGGAAGATCTTGCGATACTCCCACCCCGCCTCGGAAAAGACAACCATCTCGCCGGGTTCCACTTCTCTTTCAAACTTGGCGCCAATCAGATCGAAGGCGCAGGTTTCGGAACCGACGACCGGCGATCCATCCAACCAGCCGAAGCACAGAGGTCGAAAGCCCCGTGGGTCGCGAACCGCAATCATTTTCTCAGGGGTCAGGAAGATCAACGAGTAGGCCCCGGTGACCTGCTCCAGCGATTCCTGTATGGCTTCTTCGATAGTAGCAGCCCGGGATCGGGCAATCAGGTGGAGAATAACTTCGCTGTCGCTGGTGGACTGGAATATCGAACCGTCGTTCTCCAGTTTACGACGTAAAGGGTCGGCATTCACCAGGTTTCCATTATGGCACAGAGCGACTTCCCCTTTACTGCAGGAAACCTGGATGGGCTGAGCATTCTTGATAGAGCTGCTGCCCGCGGTTGAATAACGCGTGTGACCAATGGCCACATCCCCCTTCAGCCGGGACAAGGTCGATTCCTGGAAGACCTCCGCGACATGCCCCATGCCCTTCTCCACGAAGAGACTCCGTCCGTCCGTAGAGACGATCCCTGCACTTTCCTGGCCTCGATGTTGCAGGGCATACAACCCCAGATAGGTAATACGCGCAGCATCCTCATGCTTGAAGACACCAAACACGCCGCACTCCTCGTGAAATTTATCATCCATAGCCGTTCACCCAGAGAAAATTTGTGACTAATCCACAAAAAAACGAGTCACTGCATTTTTCCAAACCTTCTCCAATTCTGCAATGTCCTTCTGGACCAGGAGACGATCACCCGCTTCCAGTGTAAGCTGACGTCCGCCAACTCTTCCCAAGAGGAGACACCCGACCGAATTGTCCCGTGCGATCTCTCGCAACACATCCAGATTTCGCTCTTCGGTTGTTACCAGTATACGGGATTGATATTCTCCGAACAAAAGGCATTCCGGAACCGGGACTGCCGGAAGTGTGATGGAGGCCCCGATTGCAGGAGCGCGCAAATGCGAAAAGGTCATTTCAGCCAACGCCACTAGCAGTCCACCATCCGAGCAATCGTGTGCCGAAACCACCAGACCGGACTGAATGGCCTCCAGGCAGGTTCGCTGCACACGGGCCTCCAGGTCCAGGTTGAGTGGAGGACAAGGGAGACCATTCATCCAGCGAGTATAAAGATCCTCGGCGCTTTCCGCTTCGTTGAGGCAGGATTCCAGCTCATCCGAAACCGCGGCAGAATATTCCGGGTCTTGGCCAATCAGTTCTCCAAGAAGAATAACCGAATCGCCTTCTTTGAGGAACCACGACCCTGTCATGCGCGTCACCGGGTCGATGAGGCCCACCATGCCGATCACCGGGGTCGGAAAAATACCTTCGCCCAGGGTTTCGTTGTAGAAGCTGACATTGCCTCCGGTGATGGGGGTCTCAAACACCTGGCAGGCCTCAGCTATCCCGTCGATGACCTCACTGAACTGCCACATAATTTCAGGTTTCTCGGGGTTCCCGAAATTGAGACAATTGGTGGCAGCCATTGGCTGTGCCCCTGCACAGACCAGGTTACGGCAACTTTCGGCCACGGCGATAGCAGCACCCCGATGCGGGTTCTGCCGGCAATAGCGTCCATTGCCGTCCAGCGTCATAGCCAGCGCCTTAGCTGTCTTCTTGAGACGGACCACGGCAGCATCCGCACTGGGAACCTGAATCGTGTTGGTGCGCACCATGTGATCATACTGGCGGTAAACCCATTCCTTGGAACCCAGGTTCGGAGAAGAAAGCAGACGGAGGAGCAGATCGCCCCAATTGACGCCGTCGCGGAATTGTCCGTGGGTCAAAGGACGTGAAGGCCGGGGGGTCTCAACCTTCGGCTTCTGAAGCGGCCGGTGATAGACCGGAGCCTCATCCGTGAGGGCCCCATTGGGAATCTCAGCAACCACCTGCCCGCAGTCCCTGACTCGAAGCAGGCCGTCCGGAGTCACCTGGCCGATCACAACCGCATCGATCTCCCACTTCTTGAAGATCCGGATGACCTCCTCCTCTCGGCCTCTTTCGGCCACCAGCAGCATCCGCTCCTGGGACTCACTGAGCATGATCTCATAGGGAGTCATTCCGGTTTCACGCTGCGGCACATGGATGAGATCGATCTCAATCCCGGTCCCGGCGCGGCCTCCCATCTCGCAGGTCGAACAGGTCAACCCGGCAGCCCCCATGTCCTGAATCCCGACAATCGCGTCCGTCTTCATGGCTTCCAGGCAGGCCTCCAGCAGCAGTTTCTCCATAAATGGGTCGCCGACCTGGACGTTGGGTCGCTTGCTTTCAGACTCCTCGTCAAACTCGGCAGAGGCCATGGTTGCTCCGTGGATGCCATCCCGACCGGTCTTGGACCCGACGTAAATCACCGGGTTGCCAACCCCACAGGCTTTCCCATAGAAAATTCGATCCTTCTTAAAAATCCCCAGGGCAAAGGCATTGACCAGCGGGTTTTGGGCATAGCAGTCCTCGAAAACCACTTCACCACCCACCGTGGGGACGCCAAAGCAGTTGCCGTAACTGGCAATCCCGGCAACCACCCCTTCCATGATGTGGCGGTTTTGAACCTGGTCAAGAGGTCCAAACTTCAATGAATTCATGGCGGCGATGGGGCGCGCCCCCATGGTGAAGATGTCACGCAGGATACCGCCGACCCCCGTGGCTGCCCCCTGAAAGGGCTCCACAAAGCTAGGATGATTGTGGGACTCGATCTTGAAGGCGATGG
>JBGPHY010000109.1:0-11852 GCA_041484625.1 Terriglobia bacterium
GCTGTACGGGCAGCTTCTGAGCACAAACTGACCCTGGCAGCGGCCGCAAAATGTGATCCCAGAGTCGCCTGAATTTAGCTGGAGACCCACCCGTGGGTGGGAGAGTGTCCATAGTCTATCCTGGAGAAGGTTGGATGCCCGAAATTGTCAGTGATACCCAGAAACCTGTTTTAGACTCATCGTCCGAATCGGAGCAATCCGCAGGACAAGAAACTGCGGTGGAGGCTCTCGCGCAAACTGCCCACCCTCCTCTAACCCCTCCGTTAAGCGAGGGAAATGAGCGTGAGGGATTACCACAGGATGACGTTCTCACAACAAATCAGAACCTGCCTGAAGCTGGATGTGGAGCTCCTACCCCGCCGGAGGAAATACCGCCAACGGAGACCTCCATCTCCCTAGAGAAGTACGAAGACCTGCAAAAGGAAAGAGATGACCTGTATGACCGCCTGCTCCGCAAGCAGGCCGAGTTTGAGAATTTTCGCAAACGCATGGAGAGAGAGAAGCAGGAATTCCTGGAGTTGGCACTCTACCAATTCATGAAGGACATTCCTCCCATCATTGACAGCCTGGAACGCGCGCTGAATGCGCCGGATGGGGAGACCGTGGACAACTTCAAGATAGGGATCGAGCTCGTTTTGAAGCAATTCAGGGAGGTGCTCTCTTCGGCCGGTCTCCAGCCGATTCGCGCTATGGGCCGAGTTTTTGACCCCAACTATCATCAAGCTATTTTCCGGGAAGAAAACGGCCGGTTCATGGAAAACGAGATCATTGAGGAAATGCAGCGCGGATACACCTTCAAAGATCGCCTGTTGCGCCCCTCGATGGTGAAGGTAGCCATCTCCCCTCCCCCTGAAGTTAGCGCAGAAAAGCCAATCGAGACCGAGGCGTGCTGAATGGTCGTCTGCGGATAGGAAAACATTATGGGCAAGCTTATCGGAATTGACCTGGGCACCACCAACTCGTGCGTGGCCGTCATCGAAGGCGGAAGCGTTCAAGTGATCCCCAACAAGGAAGGGGGACGCACGACCCCGTCCGTCGTAGGATTCACTGAGAAGAACGAGCGGCTCGTCGGACAAATTGCCAAGCGGCAAGCGGTCACGAATTCTCTGAACACTGTCTACGCTGTAAAGCGGCTCATCGGGAGAAAGTTCTCCTCCTCTGAAGTCCAGCAGGCCAAGTCCATTCTTCCTTACCAGCTCACTGCCTCTTCGGGAGGTGATGTCCGAATCCAAATCCTGGGTCACGATTACAGTCCCCCTGAGTTGTCTGCGATTATCCTGGAGAAGTTAAGGTCTTCGGCTGAAGATTTCTTGGGGGAGGAAGTGTCGGAGGCCATCATCACCGTCCCAGCCTATTTCGACGACATCCAACGACAAGCCACCAAGGATGCGGGCAAAATCGCAGGCTTGAATGTAGGCCGGATCATCAATGAGCCCACAGCTGCCGCACTGGCCTACGGCCTGGGGAAAAGGGAAAATGAGAAAATCGCAATCTACGACCTGGGAGGCGGGACCTTCGATATTTCCATTCTAGAGTTGAATGACGGAGTTTTCGAGGTGCTCGCAACTTGTGGCGACAGTTTCCTGGGAGGAGAGGATTTTGATCAAAAGATCGTCGATTGGATCGTGGGCGAATTTCAGAAGGAGAATGCCATCGATCTGAAAACCGACCGGCTGGCTATGCAACGCCTCAAGGAAGCATCGGAAAGAGCCAAGTGCGAGTTGTCCACTTCACTGGAGGCCCACATCAACCTTCCTTTCATTTCGGCAGACCGAACTGGCCCCAAGCACTTCAACAAGTTGCTCTCACGTTCCAAGTTAGAACAAATGGTGGCCGACTTAGTCGAGAAGACCGTGGAACCCTGCCAGAAAGCCCTCTGGGATGCAAAGCTCGAGCCCAAAGACATAGACCAGGTTCTCCTGGTTGGCGGGCAGACCCGGACTCCGCTGGTTCGGGAACGGGTTGAGAAAATCTTCGGCAAATTGCCCAGCCTGGAAATAAACCCGGATGAAGTAGTGGCCATCGGTGCCGCCATCCAGGGAGGAGTGCTGAAAGGGGAGATCAAGGATATCATTTTGCTGGACGTGATTCCCTTGTCCCTGGGCGTGGAGACTCACGGAGGATTATTTACGAGGTTTCTGGAGCGCAACACCACCATCCCGACCAACAAGACGATGGTTTTCACCACCGTGGTCGACAATCAGTCGGTAGTGGAGATCCACGTACTGCAGGGAGAACGAGACATCGCTACTGCAAATCGCTCCCTGTCAAGATTCGAGTTGATCAATATTCCCCCCGCTCCACGCGGCGTTCCCCAAGTGGATGTCACCTTTGATATTGATGCCAACGGAATCCTCAGCGTTTCGGCTAAGGACCAGAGTTCAGGGCAGGAACAGGCCATTAAGGTCACCCCGTCCAGCGGCCTGTCAGCCGAGGAAATCAAGACTATGATTGAAGAATCGCGGCTCCGGGGCGAAGAGGACCGCAAAATCAAGGAGCGCCTCATCATCCGGAATCGGATGGAAGGGCTCCTGCAAACCACGGGCAAAACCTTTACCGAGTTCGGCTGGCTGCTGCCCGAGAGCGACCAGGAATTTGCCCGAGAGGCAATCCGTTCTGCCAAGCGCACCTTCGAGGACAGCGACCAGGATGAAGAGGCCATTGATTTCAAACGCCTAATGCAAGACCTGGAACAGGCTGCCTCGCTCTTGACGCAGGCAATGTTTTCTTCACAAGCTCATAGCAGCGGTGATAAAATGAAAACGCCGCCTCCCCAGGAGGCCGATCCTCTGTATTCGTGGATGAACGATCCCTCCGGCACCGGCAAGAAATAAAAGCTGAAGGAGATAGAGGTTATTGGCTAAACGAGATTATTACGAAGTTTTGGGTGTTTCTAGAACCGCTTCAGATCAGGAAATCAAGAGCGCCTACCGAAAACTGGCTGTCAAATCCCATCCCGATAAGAACCCGGGCGACAGGGAAGCGGAAGAGAATTTCAAAGAAGCCGCTGAAGCCTACAGCGCGCTGAGCGACCAGCAAAAGCGTGCCCAATATGACCGTTTCGGGCATAGCGGCCTGGGCAATTCAGTCGGCTTCGACCCTTCTGCGTTTAGCGGGTTTGAAGATATCCTGGGGGATTTTTTTGGATTTGGGGATCTGTTCGGGGCGGGGAGCCGAAGGAGGTCAGCAGCTCAGCGCGGTGCCGACTTGCGCTATGACCTCGAAATCGGCTTCCTGGATGCTGCCTTCGGGCTGAAGACCAAGATCAAGGTGCCGCGACTGGAGGTATGCGAAACCTGTTCGGGGACGGGCGCAGCCAGAGGAGCCGGGCCAACCACCTGCCCGACCTGCCAGGGGATGGGCCAAGTCCGTTATCAGCAGGGTTTTTTCAGTATCAGCCGCACCTGCCATCAGTGCCAAGGGAGCGGCAAAGTCATCAAAAACCTTTGCAAGGAATGCCGCGGCGAGGGTCGAGTCCAAAAGGAAAAAAACCTGGAAATCAAGATTCCGGCCGGAGTGGATAACGGCTCGCGGCTGAGAGTTAGCGGAGAGGGGGAAGCAGGAGTTCATGGAGGACCTGCAGGCGATTTGTATGTCGTGATCTACGTCAAGGAACATGAGATCTTCGAGCGGCAGGAAGATAACCTCTATTGTGCCGTTCCCCTCAGTTTTCCTCAGGCTGCCCTGGGTACCGAGATCCAAATTCCCACACTGGAGGGGGAGGCGCCTTTGAGAATACCCGAAGGCACCCAGAGCGGTACAATCTTCCGAATCAAAAGCAAGGGTATTCCGAGCCTGAACGGCAGAGGGCGCGGAGATCTCTTTGTCACGGTTAATATCATCACTCCGACAAAGCTGACCAGAGAACAAAAGCGGCTGCTCGAGCAGCTGGCCACGCTGAGCGAAGTCGACAATAAACCCATGGAAAAGAGCCTTCTGAACAAGGTCAAGGAGATCTTCGGCTGACCGGGACAGGCTCTCCTTTCCTTCCCCCTATGAAATTCAATGAAGACCTGGAGTTACTTCCAGTGCGTGGTCTCCCAAGAAGAGTTCGACCTGGTTTGCGGGATACTTTGGGAAGTCGGTACCCGGGGCATGGAAGAAGAGCCCCTGCCCTCTGGCCGACAACGAGTCCGGACCGCCTTGAAACCCTCCCGCTGGAAATCCATCCGGCAGCGACGTAAGGCAGATTGGGCGGCTTTGAAAGCCACCAGGCACTGATGGCCTGACTAAATCCAGGGCCTGCCAATGGAGAACTCTACCTCGACGCCGGAAGGCTGATCCCTTTCAGTTGTGTTCGCGATCGTGAGACTCTGCATCTCTCTCGGGGCGGCACCCTGGACGGTAAGAAATCTTGCCCTTCGGGCCGGGCCGGCTCCTGAGGACAGCGCCTTTCCCGTGATTTCGGTAAGTTCGGGCGAGTTCCAGATATATCCCCAGATCCCGGTCCAAATCTGACTGGGTTCCATCAAAGTAGAAATTGCGAATGGGTATTCCATCGTGATCCCGGCTCACCCTGGGGTAAACCGCCTCGCTCACGATTCCATTCATGCAAGTGAACGGGCTGATGTCGATAATCCCGTCCACTCCTTGTCCAGCAAGGTAGGCCGCTTTGCCGACACTCAGCACCATTTCGCCCAGAACTCCTTCCGGAGGCAGGTAGGGTCGAGCTAATTCAAAGAGCTTCCGCACAGGGGGCTCTTCGTAACCCCTGAAGGCATCCCAGAAGGGGACGCCGAGAGCTTGCTCGTCGGAATGCTGCGCATGGATTCGAAGGCGAGCCTTGACCATCCCCAGCGAAAACCGGCGTCCACAGAGGCGCAGATCGGCCAGTTGGTTTTCGTTGGCATATTCTGCATACTCAATCATGTCGCTCAGCCAGACCTCAGCCCCGAGTTCCTCCAGTCGCCGAACCAGGTCCTCGTTGGAAAAGGTGTTGAGGCGGCAGAAAATTTCCCCGACAACTCCGATCAAGGGCCGGCCCGGATCCAATCGGGTGGGAACCTGATGAAACCTCTGTTGTGCACGCTCCAGACTCTTCACCAGGGAATGTAGCTGGCACCGGGTGTCTCCGCAACATGTCATGATGGTCTCGCACAAGTCGCGGAGGCTGTTGCAGTGGGCAAGGTCTGACGATCCGGGAACAGTCTCGTAGGGGCGAATCTTGAGCAATGACTTCTTCAGAACGCCGACCGCCACCACGGCGCGCCAAGCCATCCGAAAGAAATGACTGGGGATATCCCCCATTTCGTTGTACCCATCGCTGTCACTGAGAGAAATGACCGTGACTGCACCTAAGCCATTCTCGGCCAGGATCTTTTTCAAGTGAGGAGTATATTGTCCGAATCGGCAGGGTCCCTCAGCTCTCAACATCAAGAAGACAGTCCGGGCAGGGTCGAAATCCGGCAACCGAGTCACCCGCATCAAGTCTCCCACCGTCACCTTGGCCGGATAGCACTCTTCTCCCCCGGTGTACCGTCCTCCTAGTTCCAGAGTCTCCCCGTTGGAGAGCGGGGTCAGCGAGGCTTCAATCCCCAACCAGCGCAGGCTCGCAACGAAGACTTCCCCTGCGGAAGAGTCCATGACCGGGAGATAAATGACTTTCCCGGCCAGGCGATGGTCTGGACCAATCCGGCTCAACCTGTGCCGACAGGACTGTTTCATTGGATGTTTGCCACCCTTCTCATTCCAGAATCCATCTCAAAAAAAACTCCTGGAAATGTGAAGAAATGAGACTCTGCACTTCCCGTGTCATTGCTGTAACAGTCAGTTTATCATCCAATCACGCATGGGGAAGTTCATTCCTGATCCATTACCCCGAGATTCTATGAATCGTTTCCCCCAGGGCTCGAGTTTTCATATACTGTTCATTCTTTATGATGTCACATCGAAGATTTCTCCTCCAGGATCCGCCTCTAAATCAATCGGTCACAGTAGGGGGGAAGATCCTCATTGGGGCAGCCAAGCAGTCCCGTCGCAGTACTTTGCCGGTTCTGCACCCCCCTCGATCATGCCAGTCTGTGTGCCTATCATTGCAGGCAGATCTGAAGATTCTATTTTCGGAAAGCGAGAAAACGCGCACTCTGAAGACGGTTTTAAGAGGTTCGAAGGTCAACTCGGGGGCTGTTGCCATCGGACCAGAAGGCGGATGGACGTCAGACGAAGAGGCTGTCTTCTTTCGGCATCAGTTTCGTCCCTCTACTCTAGGGTCCGGCATCCTTCGAACGGAGACGGCGGCGCTGGCCGCGTTGGCAATTCTAAAGTGCGAAATAGAGTATTGAAGGACGAGAGCCCAAGGCAAAGGACGCAAGAAACCGATGATTCTCTCAAGATATATAATCCTTCCTTCTCTGGCCTGGCTGATGGTATTTCCCGTTTTCGGTCAGCAACGACCTCTGCAAACCCAGGACCCAGCGATCATTACTCCAGGCAATATCTCACTGGAGCTCGGATTTGACTTTCTGCAAAATGTCTCCTATCCGCAATCCGGATTAAAAGGGGACCTGGCCAGCCTGGTTGACATTGGAGTCAACCTTGGACTGGGGAAGATCGTGGAGTTTCAGCTTCAGGGGACCGTCCAGGACTTTCTCTCTATCAATAGTATAGAACCCGCTCCCATTGAACCTCAATTGAATGCCAGCGGAAATTCCACCCACGACTTCGGCGACCTGCTCCTTTCCACCAAGATCCTAATCGCTTCTGAGGGGAAACGAGCGCCTTCTCTCGGCTTCAGGCCTTCCGTCCAGTTGCCGAACACTTCATCAGTCAAGGGCCTCGGCATGAACAGCACGCAGTTTTATGGGGTGGTGACACTCGGAAAGCATGTCGGAAAGCTCAATGCTTTTGGCAACCTGGGGCTGGGAATTCTTTCCAGCCCGATCAATGCGGGCTCACAAAACGATGTTTTGATTTACGGCATTGCAGGAATCTATCCCCTCAATACCAAGGTAAATATTGCCAGTGAGGTTTTTGGACGATGGAGCACCCGGAATGCCCCCCCACTGGGGACGGAAAGTCGATCTCAGTTCCGACTCGGTCTCCAGATATCTGGGGCCGGGTTTCGCTGGGATGTTGGGGGAATTGCCGGCTTGGCGAAACATTCTCCTGACTCGGGAATCACTATAGGAATTACAAAGGAATTCCATGCTTTCAGGCTTTAGTGACCCATGAACCAGTCTGGGGAACCTTTCCCTGTCAAGAGCCCTTTGAGGCATTCTCAGAGTTCCAACCCCGCCGGCCGTTGTCCGCCTTGGCGATGTCACACCATCAATCGCAGAGTCGAGATTCTAATCCCCACGCAAGCGAAGTGAATTCAGGACAACACTGATCGAGCTGAAAGACATGGCCGCGGCAGCAATCATGGGGTTTAGCAGCCCCAACGCAGCCAGAGGGATGGCCACGACATTGTAGCCAAAGGCCCAGAACAGGTTTTGCTTAATGATTGAGAGCGTGTGCCGGCTCAGCCGAATCGCATCGCACACACGTTCGAGGTCTCCTTTCACCAAGGTCATGGAGGCGCTTTCCATTGCGATGTCGGTGCCGTTCCCCATGGCAATTCCCAGGTCGGCCTGCGCCAGCGCCGGAGCATCATTGATCCCATCTCCGACCACGGCAACCACCCGGCCTTCCATTTGCAGCTTGCGCACCCATTCAACCTTGTCCTGGGGGAGAACTCTTGCCCTCACGTTTTCCGGTGAGATTCCGGCCTCAAGTGCGATGGCCAGCGCAGCCCCGGGTTCGTCCCCCGTAAGCATTAACAACTTCAGATCCATGGATCTTAGCTTGTCAATGGCAGGGCGAGCACTCTTCCGAACTTCGTCGGCCAGAGCAAAGCCAGCCACAGACCTGCGCTGAATGGCCCCAAGAATCAGGGTCTTCCCCTGGCCGATGAAATCCTGAGTTTGACTGGAAAGTTCCTTGATGTCGATTCCCTGCGACAACAGAAACTCCGCACTCCCCACAACCACCTCATCTCCTGAGACAATCCCGGTCACGCCCAGGCCGGTGACTGAACGGAATTGCTGAACCTCAAGCATCTCGAGGCGTTCGGTTCTCAAGAAAGTCTCAACGGCCCTGCTCAAAGGGTGTTCCGAGCGATTCACCAGGCTCATGATGCGGGATAGCACCTGGCTCCGGTCGATCCCGTCGGCCAGAACCAGATTTTCCACCCGCGGTCGCCCCTCGGTAATCGTGCCTGTCTTGTCGAAGACAATGGTGTCAATGGCCCGGGCGCGCTCTAGACTTTCCGCATTTCGAATGAGGATACCGGAATTGGTTGCTTTTCCAATTGCAACCATGATGGCTGTCGGAGTCGCCAGGCCCAAAGCACAGGGGCAGGCAATCACCAGTACGGCTACCGCCGGGAGCCAGGCAGACTCCAGGGAACCCGACAGGAAGAGCCAGCGCACCGTGAGAGTCGCCAGAGCCACAGCAATGACCACCGGCACGAAAATACTGGCCACCCGGTCGGCCAGCCGCTGGATTCCCGCCTTGGAAGCCTGTGCCTCTTCAGTCATTCGGATGATGCCGGCCAATATTGTGTCTTTGCCAACCCTGGTGACCTTCACCCGCAAGGCGCCGCTTAGGTTAAGAGTCCCACCGGCAACGGAGTTGCTCGCGTATTTGTCGACGGGCAAACTCTCGCCGGTCAACATGGACTCATCGACCGCTGATTCCCCTTCGACCACAATCCCGTCGACGGGCATCCGTTCTCCCGGGCGGACCAGCAAAAGGTCGCTCACCACCAGTTCGTCCACAGGAATGTCCGTTTCCGTGGAGTCTCTGAGAACGTGGGCCACGCGGGGACGAAGTCCTGCCAGGCGGCGGATGGCTTCAGACGCCTTTCCTTTGGCCCGAGCCTCCAGGTAGCGTCCCAGCAGAATCAGAGTGATGATCATTACTGCCGTCTCGAAATAGAGGTGATGCGAGCCTTCCACAACCAGGTACACGCTGAAAAAGTACGCAGAGCCCCCCCCCATGGCAATTAGAGAATCCATGTTGGCAGAGAAGTGCCGCGCCTGCTTCCAGGCAATTAGAAAGAACTGCTTCCCGAATCCGAAAACGACAATTGTGGAGAGGACTATTTGTAGCAGGGCGTGACCCGGAAAGTGAAGCTCCAGCATTCCCACAGCAACAACCGGGAAGCTGGACAAGGCAGCTCCCCAGAATCGATTTCGTTCAACCCGGGCCGCAGTCGGTTCACGGACAAATGGCTCTGTGCTTTTCAAGAGCCTCGCACTATAACCGGCCTTCTGCACTTCGTTCTCGACTCTGGCTGCGTCCAGTTCTTCGGAGTCAGCGCGGACGGTGGCCGAGTTTGTGGCCAGGTTGACCATCACATTGCGTACGTGAGGCACCCTCAGGATGGCCTTCTCGACCTTTGCCACACAGGAAGCACATGTCATGCCTTCAATGGCGAACCGGAAAGGAGATAGTGGACCGGCCCCAGCCCCTGCCACAGCCGTAAAACCGTCTTTAGCGGCTTTCTGCTCGATGGCCCGATCCTCTCGCCTGCGTAAATCCACCCAGTCTTCAATATCATAGCCGGCCTCTTGAACGGCCTGTTTGATGGCCCCGTCAACTGAAAGGTCCTCCATGCTCACCCGACCTTGCTGACTCAACAAGTCCACGTGAACGTCGCTGACCCCGGGAACTCGCCGAATGCTCTTCTCCACCGTCTGGACGCATCCGTTGCAGTGCATGCCGATGATTCTATATTGTCGACTGACCTTTGAAATCATGATTACCCCGAAGAGAAACAGCGTTCTGAGGTCGGCGGCCGTCCCCCCGCCTATTCAATCAATTCAGCGTCCAGGAGCAGGACCAGCCCTTCCTTAACCATAACACGAATTTCCGGGAGGATCAGTCGCAGCCTGGCTTCGTTGTCCACCACACTGATGACCACTGGCCGGTCGTCGGAGATCCCGAATAATCGTTTCTGATGGACCTTCATATGGCTGCCGAAGCCCATAATTCCTGTTTGAACTGTGGCACCGGCAACATCGAGTTGGCGTAAGCGCCGAATAATGGCTTCATACAACGGAGTCATCTCCCAAGTATCATTTTCATCCACGTAAATCAATAATAGCTTTATAGGCGCCTTCATCCGGACCCCCTCCTCCTGCCCTTGGCCACCAGGTAATAAATGCTGGGTAATGCCGTTAAAGTCAACAACAATGTCGTTAAGAGACCGCCGACTACCACGGTAGCCAGAGGCCGTTGTACATCCGATCCGATCCCGGTGGCTCGCGCAGCTGGAACCATGCCAAGCAACGCCACTAGCACCATCATCAAGACGGGCCGCATCTGGGCTAGAGTTCCCCGGACGACAGCTTCTTCCAAATGCACTCCCGGCTCACGGCGCCAACGGTTAATCTCGGCAACCACTAGAACTCCACTCATCACAGCCACCCCAAATAGCGAGATGAATCCCACTGCGGCGGATACGCTGAGATTTATGCCCCGCAAGTAAAGCGCCACCACTCCGCCCACCAGCGAAAAAGGAACATTCATCAGTACCAATCCGGCATACCCAGCCGAGCCGAACGTCAGAAAGAGCAACGCAAAGATGATCCCGATGGTGATGGGGAGAATGAGGGTCAACCGCCTGCGCGCACGTTGAAGGTTTTCGAATTGCCCACCCCAATCGACGCGATAACCCACAGGAAGCTGAATGGACTGCTCAAATCGGGCCTGGGCTTCTGCCACGAAACTGCCCTGGTCTCGGCCGCGGATGTTGGTGCGAACGGAAATCTGACGCTGGTTCTCTCTCCGGGCAATGATGGTTGACCCGTTGAGGATCTGGATGTTGGCCAACTGAGAAAGTGGGACTCTTCCACCTTCCCGAGTAGTGATTAGAATGCCGGCGATAGCCGTGGGATCAACGCGCGCTTCGGGTTTGAAACGAACAGTGATGTCGAATCGTTTCTCTCCCTCAAACAGAATGCTGACCGCGCGGCCGCCAATGGCCAGCTCGACGACATCTTGGACGTCCCGAACGTTTATGCCGTACCGAGCCACCTCCTGCCGGTCAATTTGAATGCGCAGTTGTGCCTGGTCGGCTTCCTGTTCGATTCCTGTGTCTGCCGCCCCGGGAACTTTTTGAAGAAGGTCCAGGGCCTGCTGTGCCAGACGGCGTAACGGAAGCAGGTCAGGCCCACTGATGATAACGGCCAAGTCAGCCGGCGAACCGGTTACAGCTTCGGTGACGTTGTCGATGATGGGCTGCGTGAAGCTGAGGTTCGCCCCCGGAACCTGCGATCGAAGCCGCATTGAGAGTTCTTCGACCAAATCGGACTTGGTCTTTCCGGATTTCCAGGTACCGTAGGGTTTCAAGGGAACAAAGATCTCGTTCCGGTTAGGCCCGTAGGGGTCAGTCCCCGAATCGTTCCGCCCGGTTTGAGAACTCACCATTTCAACTTCCGGCGATTGCCTGATCAATGACCTGATTTGAGACGCCATTTCGGCCGACTTCGTCAATGATATCCCAGGGGGAAAATTGGCCCGAACCCAAATCACCCCCTCGTCGAGCTGCGGAAGAAACTCCGAACCCAGAAAACGCGCCAGGAGAAAGGCCCCTAGCACCACGACCGCAGCCGTGGCTGCCACCCAGCGCGCTCGGCGCACACTGAATTGCAGAACTCCCTCATACCGTTCGTAGAGCCAGGCTAGCACCGGGTTCTCCCAACCTTTGGCTCCTTGCCGGAACAAGTAGGTGGCCAGCACAGGGATCAGGGTGAGGGCAATAAGCATCGAACCCAACAGGGCATAACAAACGGTGAATGCCATGGGAGTAAAGAGCCGCCGTTCCACACGTTCCAGCGTGAACAAAGGCAAGTAGGCAGCAATGATGA
>JBGPHY010000110.1:0-11835 GCA_041484625.1 Terriglobia bacterium
GACAGCCTGGGGCAACTGCCCGCGGAAATGGTTGCCGACGGGCAAGTGTTGGCCTGCCGGACCCGCTTGCTGGAGGAGCCGGTCGTCGTTGAAGTCGGAGAATCCATAGAGTGCCCGTCTCCGGAATCCCACGACGAAGAAGCAACCTGCCTGGTCCGCAGAGAGCTCTTGCCCAAAGACTGGGATTTCGATCCGTTGGCAGTCAGATGGCGGCTGAGGGTTCCGGCACCCCGGCGGGAAGATGGCCTGTCTGACCTGGACCGCGTCACGTGCGCTGTCCAACGGGACTGGGGAAAAGTGACCCTTGTCTATTCGCTTTCCGTGATGCGCCAGGTCGCCAGCGCCCTGCGGGCCGAAGAAGGCCTGGTAACGGTGACTCTGATCCGGGAGCCCAATCAACTCCGCGTCATTCGCATCGAGCCTGGAGACCGCACGACAGGCCACTATGCCATTGCAGTGGACGTCGGCACAACCACGGTTGCAGCGCAACTGATCAGCCTGACGCACGGAAAGGTCCTTGGCACTTGCAGCGACTACAATGCGCAGATCTCCTGCGGCCAGGATGTGATTAGCCGCATTAATTACTCTAACCGCGGTGCGCGGCTCCGGGAGCTGCAATCCCGAATTCTGCTCACCATCAACCGACTCATACAGGAAGTGTGCAGAAACCATGAGGTCGACCCGGGAGAAATCTGCAATGCTGTGATTTCCGGCAACACTGTGATGACTCATCTGCTGCTCGGCCTTGATCCCGAATATATCCGGCTCGATCCTTATGTCCCCACAGTGAAGGAGGTGGGATATCTTGCCGCCGCTGAAGTGGGCATTGAGATCTACCCGGATTCCTGGGTTTACTTTTCCCCGAGTGTGGGAAGCTACGTGGGCGGAGACATTACTGCGGGGTTGCTCTCGACTGACCTCGCCACGGCTTCAGAAGAGATCAGCCTGTTCATCGACATTGGCACCAACGGAGAGGTTGTTGTCGGCAATTGCGATTTTCTCATGAGCTGTGCTTGCTCGGCCGGCCCGGCCTTCGAAGGTGGGGGTGTCGTGTGCGGTATGCGGGCGGCTCTCGGTGCCATCGAGAAAGTGACGGTCGATCGAGAAACCGGCCTGGCCCAATATTCGACCATCGGTGGAGGAAAACCGAAAGGCATCTGCGGGTCAGGGATGATTGATTTGCTGGCGAACCTTCGGCTGACTGGCTGGATCGACCCGAGCGGTAAACTGGATCGGGAGCGGTTTAATCCCCTTATCGAAGTCCATGGCCGCCGCGCTACTTACCAGATTGCTCCGGCTGCAGAGACCGGGACCGGGAAGCCGATCTTCATCAGTGAAACCGATATCGAGAATATCCTCCGCGCCAAGGCGGCTATCTACTCGGCGGTAGCGCTGATGCTGAGACGGGTTGGTCTGGACTTCTCCGACCTGGCAAGCGTCTATATCGGTGGAGGATTCGGCCGTTTCCTGGATCTGGAGAATGCCATCCTGATTGGTTTGCTGCCGGACCTGCCTCGCGAGAAATTCCACTACATCGGGAATTCCTCCCTCATGGGTTCTTATATGGTCGTTGTCTCACAAGACTATCGCCAGCGTCAGTTAAACTTGGCCCGGCGCATGACCTACTTGGAATTGAACACCGATTCGTCTTACATGGATGAGTACACCGGGGCTCTCTTTCTGCCCCACACAGATCTGGGTCTGTTTCCGTCTGTGAAGGAGAAAATGCTTCGGTGCAATGCCGGAACTCTAAACTGCGGCCATTTTCAAGGAAGAATTCACGAGAATCGAGGAGGTTGAGAGAATGGGCACGTTGTTGAATCGACTTGCAGAAAGAAGAATCCTCGTCTCTGACGGGGCTTGGGGCACGTTCCTCTATGCGAAAGGTCTTCGAGCCGGGGAGTGTCCGGAGGAATGGAATATCTCTCACCCCGAGGCCGTCAAGTCCATTGCTGCAGCTTATGCCGGCGTCGGGGCGGACTTGGTGTTAACCAATACCTTTGGAGGATCTCGGGCCAAGCTCGGGAAAGGCGGGTTCGGGGATCGAGTTAAGGAATTCAATGAAGCCGGAGCCCGGTTGTCATTGGAAGGAGCCCCTGGGGCCGTGATTGCCGCTTCGGTGGGCCCGACGGGGGAATTTCTTCAACCGCTGGGTGATCTGAATGAAGGGGAGCTGGAAGCTATCTTTGCCGAGCAGATTCACGCCATGCTGATGGCCGGTGTGAAGGTCCTCTGTGTCGAGACGATGAGTGCACTGGAGGAGGCCGCCTGCGCCATTCGAGCCGCCAAGAAACTGGACCCTGCGGTGGACGTCATAGCCACCATGACTTTTTCCGCCTCAGCCAAGGGATTCAGGACCATGATGGGAGTCAATTGCGAACGGGCAGCCCGCGGGCTCGCCCAGGCCGGTGCTGACGTCGTTGGCGCCAATTGTGGAAATGGTGTGTAACAGATGGTGGACATCGCCAGGGAGTTCCGGCGGTACTCCGACAGGCCTATCCTGGTTCATGCCAATGCCGGTCTTCCTGAAATGGTGGATGGCAAGACGGTGTTCCGGCAAACTCCCCAGGATATGGCCGGCAGAGTCCCGGACTTGATCGAGGCTGGCGCATCCATCATTGGTGGTTGCTGCGGTACTACTCCCGAGCACATTGCCGCTATCCGCGCCGCCGTTGATCAGGTTTGCGAGCGCGAGGTGTTGAGGAGAGTCGAGTGAGACTGGTTGTTCCTTCAAAGATGTTGCCCAACTGGCATTGAGTGGAAGTGGAAATGACCAAGCCCGATCTTTGCCCCGGAACTGCCAACATTCGGACCCCAACGCTCCGAATCAAGCTCTGCCCCAATTGCGGAGGTGAGGTGGAGATTTTCTCCACCGACACTGAAGTATCCTGCCCTGGTTGCGGGTTTGAAATCTACAACAACTTGGAGTCCTGCATCCAGTGGTGCAAGTATGCCCGCGATTGTGTCGGGGAAGACAACTTTCAGAAATTCAAGAAATAGTATCTTCAATAAATCCAACCGCAACACGGTTTTGAAGAGTCTGGGCGCGGATTGCCAGGTGTCTGCAGGAAAGACCTCGGCATAAGCTGATTCCTGGGTGGGGAGCGGGTCGCAGATTTGTTGACTTGTGGTTATGGGTCCTGCAAGTATTAAGCAGAAGGTGTGACCCGAACTGCCCGGATGCTCTTTCCTGGGATGTTTATCACGCTGCCTGATGGAGAGACGAGAGGCGGGAGTTGTTCCGAGATGACCTGAATTTTCGGCTCTCCAGGCCATGCCGGCAACGACCCCGGGGACCATCCGGGAAGAATTAGGAACGTCCTTCGGATCAGCAAGTCACAAATTATGGTCTGGGTATTGCCGATCATTGCAGGATCGAATTAAGGCTGGAGAGGGGTTCTACCTCCAGGGCCGAAGCGCTCTATGGTGGCGCCGAAGGGAGGCAGCATGTCACGAAAATGGAAGATTGCAGTTGTTGTGGCAGCGGCGTTGTTGCTGGTTGCCCTCCTGCTGCCGTTCCTCATTGACGCCGATCAGTTCCGGCCGATGCTGCAGACAGCAATGTCCCGCGCGCTGGGACGCGAAGTGACGATCGGCAAGCTCAGCTTGTCGATCATCCGAGGTCAGGTGCGGGCCGATGAAATCGTCATTTTCGACGATCCCGCCTTTGGCAAGGAACCCTTCATTTCCGCCAAAGGCTTGCGGATCGACGCGCGGCTGATCCCTCTGCTCACCGGGAAAACACTGTGGGTCGACGCCATTGAACTGGCGCAGCCAAGAGTAATCCTGATCCAGGGCCAGGACCTGCGGTGGAACTTTTCTTCTTTGGGCGGTCCGACCCGGCCTTCGGGAGCGCCGCCGCCAGAAAAGGCTGGAGGAACGGGTTTGTCGTTTCTCGTAAAACGGCTCAGGTTGACCCATGGCAACTTGATCTTGAGACTGGCGGGCGGGCGGCCGCAGGGCATCGCGATCGACCAGCTCGAGATGGAATTGCGCGACATTTCCACGACTTCCGTGTTGCCCGTCTCAATCTCAGGAGTCATCCAACCAGGAGGCAAATTCAATCTCGAAGGAAAGGCTGGGCCAGTGAACACCGGTGACACAACGCTAACATCATTGGAAGGAGAGATGACGGTTGACAAACTGGATTTTGCACAATCCGGCTTTTTCCTGCCCACAGCCGTCTTCCAAGGAGTGGCGTCTTATTCCGGCGCGCTCGTTTCGAAGGCGGGTGTCGCCATCGTTAAGGGAAGACTGAGGATGGACAAGCTGCAGGTCGGAATGAACGCTAAACCGGCAGGCCAACCGGTAGAGCTGACCTACCACTTCGTGCACAATCTCATTTCTCACAGTGGTACGTTGAACGAGAGCGAGCTTCGAGCCGGAAAGGCGGCAGCTCGATTCGGAGGAACATATGAATTGAAAGCGCAGGAAACCGCCCTGGCGGTGAGGCTCATCGGAGAAGATATGCCGGTGGACGAACTGGTTACGCTGCTCCCCGCTTTCGGTGTAGTTTTGCCCCAGGGGGCAACGCTCAAAGGCGGGTCTCTATCAGTAAGTGCCAAGAGTCAGGGATTGACCTCCCGTCTCGTCACGACCGGGGTAGCGACGCTGAGCAACTGTCACTTGAGTGGCTACAGCTTGAGTTCAGCTATTTCGCGGGCGGCAGAGCTCGCTGGGCTCAAGGTAGGATCCGACACGGTGATCCAGACGTTCCGTACTGACTTTGAAAACTCACCGGAGGTGACCCGGCTCAATGGGATTCAGTTGCTGGTCCAAGACCTGGGCAACATGATGGGTGCATTGACCCTCGACGCGAAGGGAAACCTGAACGGCAAGCTCATGGCAAACATTAAATCCAGCGGGGGATTGACGGGCGCCGGGTTGCGCATGATCGGAGGAAGCGGGGAAATGACACTCAGTATCCCTATCTCGGTAGCCGGAACGGCGAGCCATCCTCAGCTCACGGCCGACACGAAGGCCGCAACCAAACAAGCCGCTGCTGAGGCCGCGTCTTCGGCAGTTCAAAAGTATGTGCCCGGAAACACTGGCCAAGCTGCGAGTGATTGGATTCAGAGTATATTTGGAAAGAAGAAAAAGAAATAGGAGTGGACAAATCCGCCACGTCATTCTATATCCCCCTTTGGAGATAAGGATGGAGTCTATGCAACGTGTCCTAAGTCTGATGGGCTGTGTCCTGGCCGCCTGTGCGATTGTGGCGGCCGCGCCCCGGGAGGTCACTTTCTCCCAACCCTCTCCTACAATCGAGGCCTACGACTTCGTGGAGATCGCTATCCAAGTGGCGTCTCCCGACATGCGAAACCCGTTTACAGAGGCCGTTGTCACTGGTTCCTTCGGTCAAGCCGGATCCACGGAACGGCTGACAGTCGATGGTTTCTGCGACTCGGCGGATGGAACCGTCTATCGTATCCGATTCATGCCGTCGCAACCGGGTGACTTCGCCTACACGATTGCGTATCATCAAGGAAACTTTGAGAAATCTTACTCGGGTGCATTTCGCGCGCTCGATGGACATCGCCGTGGCATCTTGCGGGTCGACCCCAAGTATCCCTGGCATTTCCTGTGGGAAGGCACCGGTGAGCATTACTTTTTCAACGGCACCACGGCGTTCCTCATGATGGGATGGCAGGACGATAACGTCATCCGCGGCATCATCGACCGATTGCATGGCCTGAAAGTGAATCGCATCCGCCTCATGTTGGCCGCACGGGTCGTTTTCAGCTATTGGGGTGAACCCATTGTACCCAACCGGGAATTCCACGCGTACTTGAATCCCTGGGTGGCGGAGCGGCCGGACGATGTCACTCATCCGGGGTTCGACTACACTAGTTTTGACGTGCCCTACTGGCAGAAATTCGAGCGCATGCTCAGCTACGCGCGAGAAAAAGACATGATCATCTCGGTCATTCTCGACTGGAACGATTCAGGGAGAGTGCATCCCGCAGCCGGGAGCGAGGACGAACTCCGATATTTTCGTTCTGCCGCAGCGCGCCTTAGCGCCTACTCCAACGTGAACTGGGACCTGGGCGACGACATCACGGCGTATCGCGATGACGCCTGGGCCCACAAAGTAGGCCCATTGCTGAAGCAGTGGGACGTCTACAAGCACCTGGTGACGAACCATCCTAACTCGAACCGTGAGCCGCTGGACCGTGCCTCAGAATGGATGGACTTCACATCCTTTCAGCAGTGGCACCGGCCGATTCACGGATGGATGCTGGGCCAGCGCGAAAAGCAGACGAGGCTTGGTCGCATCATTCCCCAGACGAACGAGGAGTATGGATACGAGGACCACTATCCGCATGGCAGCAGTTATGGTTATCCGAACGGGCAGAGCGCGGACGCAAATCGCCGTGTGGCGTGGGAATTCTCCATGGCAGGGACTTACCAGACCACTGGCGAGACCGCCAAGCGTGGTACCGGTGTCTGGCCGGATACGGGTGGAGGGTGGATCAACGGCCGAGGGGATGAAAGCATGGTGATGCTTCCCGGGTACGCTCACATGGTGGATTTCTTTACCAGCTTTAAATGGTGGAAGACCAACCCGCACGATGAGTTGGTGGACAACGGGGCCTATTGCCTGGCCGATCCCGGTAATCTTTACGTGGTCTATCTGCCCATGGGAGGAAAGGTGAAGGTTCAACTATCGCCCGGGCGCTTCCGCGCCACCTGGTTTAACGCTCGCAGCGGCCGGAGGTCGGCCGCACCTGACGCCGAAGGCCCTGAATGGGCTTCTCCCGCCGCCGCCGACAATGGGGATTGGGCGCTGCTGCTTACCAGGATGTGAGCATAAGTCATGGGGCCCTGCTGTCCCCGAACTCAGTGTCGCTCGTCCGTTCCAGATACGGCTATTTCTCCGTCGCAGCGACTGACACATCCATCTTTTCCAATCCAGGAAGGAGAGCTTGGATATCGAGTTTCGACATAGCCTCCAGAGCAGCGGTCCAATCGTCTTTGTCGTTCATTTTGTTTTTCGAAGCCACCTCCCTGACCGCGGCCTCTGCCAGCAATGCGAGTGCATCTGAGGGGACTCCCGCAGAATCAGCCGATTCGGCCAGGTTCAGCAACAGATGGCTGAGCCGCTCTGAGATATTGGTGGCAAAGCGCAGGTTCTCGAAGTCTTCGTAGGGTCCGAGGGGAACCAGATGGGGATGAATACAGCCGTATGTTTCCGGGTGGTATCCGCCGAAATACTCAGCCTGGCGAGGAGGGGTATGCATCAGTTCATTTTCCAGTGCTTGGGCGACCACGCTGCCCGTCATGCCCTGAGTGCCGTGGTGGTTCCAGAAAAGGACCGAGAGCTGATAAAGGTCAGAAGAACTCAGTAACCCGATCGCCTTCTGAATGTCAAACTGGGACAAGCGCTGGAAGAGCTGGAGTCGCCGGACAGGGCCCACCAGGCCTGAAGTTTGTTCGCTGAGTTCCGCTGCGACCTCGGGGTGCAGCGCCGCCTGGATCAGGACTTCCTTCCCATACCGCATCGTCAGGCCCGTCAGATGGATACTTCTCGGACGGAGTTGTGCCCACGGCATCGACCGCACGGCAGCTAATTGGGCTTCCGCCACTGTTCCATTGGGGGAATCCGCAGCTATTGTTTCGCTGAGGTCCCGTTGCAGTAATCCCCAATGGCCCGAGACTGCGGCAATCTGCGCCAGGCCCCTCGATCTATATCGTAGGTCTTCGATGCGATGCTGAACTTCAGGCGCGGAGAATTCCCGCTTAGTGCGTGCATGAGCTGTCGGTCTGCTCCGCCGGGGATAGTGGGATTGAGCACCGATAGCAGGTTCCTAATCGTTTCGAGACTGCGCGATACATAATCCTCCTGCCTCCTGGCTCCGGCGAAGCCTCCGCAGATAGACGCAAACAGCTTAGTGGAAGCCGCATCGGAAATTGCGCCATTTCCCCGGAGAAGCACGAGCAGATGGATGAGGGCGTCAAACTCGCCCAACACCGTGTTAAGTTCCATTTTATCCAGCATTTCAAGCGCCTCGGCCGCCTGGAGAAACCGGGTAATTTCTTTGGATGTCAATAGCGGCAAGGATGCGAAGTAGGGGTAGAAGCTCTTGAACTTGGCATAATTCTGGGAGAGCAATAAAGCCATCTGTTCATCCATGGGTTCCGTGCGATGCTGCTCAAGCCGGACCACCGCGAGAAAGTTTTCCACCTGACTGAACTCATGCCCCTCCACGGAATAGCGGGTCTCCAGCATTTTGAGGAGAATCTCATCTTCAACATCGGGACGAGCGACTTTCGCAACCCGACGCAACAAGCGGTTGACGTTATCAATGCTCTTGGACCGTCCTTTGGCGACCATCCACACATTGGCACTCCCAGGAAAGACGATATTCTGTTCTTCATCCAGCGGGACTTCCCTCGCCAGGTCATTGAAATAAGTGGAAGACCGGACGTAAGCGTGGCGGCCTAAGGCTTCCTTTTCCGCTTCATAGGGGAAAACGTTGTAGAAAGCGGCCAGACGGGAGGCGTTTTTGGTGAAGAATCTCTGATGCGGGGCAGGTAGATGAGGGATTGCATGGTAATAAGCCAATAGTTTGCCCTCGTCCCTGGAAAGCAAGGCTGAGATAAACCGTGCCGGCTTCTGGGGGCTTGCCCCAGCAAGCTTCTGCCAGATAGGGAAGGCTCTATTCCCGCCAGGCACCACCATTTCGCTTTTTTCAACAGCCAGAGCCACCCCGTAAGAATAGAGCAGATCGGAATGCCGGCTCAGCAGCCTCCTGGGTTCGTCTGCAGCCATCACCTGCTGTTGAGCCTCTTCATTCATGGAAGCCAGCCGGCATAAAGCCGCGCCAAGGAAAGGTTATCTATAAAGGCCTCGAGTAGGCCTCCCGGGGGACGTGGCTTTTCCAGGATTCGATCGAACCAGTAGGATTCCTCGAAAATCACCGGTACCCGGTCATCGACAATCTCAATCGTGAATGGCTGGCCAGCCTCGAGCTTGTTCTTCATCTCGATCTCATCAATTCCCAGCGTCGAGACAAACGATTGTCGTTCAGCCTCTTTCTCCTTCGTTCCGACTTCCAGAACTGCTTTCCCTGATGATCGTTTCATCTTCCAACCAAGCAACTGCAACACCTTTTCGGTGAACTCGAAGTCTTTCTTGCCGGATACATTCATCAGGATGGTGATTTTATTACCGCTGGGGCCCGCCAGCCTCTTCAAAGCGGTCAAAGTCCGAAAGTAGTCTCGCAATTCGTTCAGGAAGGTTTCACCTCCCTTGTTGTTCTTTCCCTGGTTAAGACGGACCAGAGTAGAGGCATATTCCGCGGCAAAAAGGAATGCAGAATTGTCGCCCAGCATGTGGGCCGCAAAGGCCAGGGCTTTGATCCCTCCCGGGACCCAGATCTCTGAGGATTCGGGGGGCACAGAAATCAACGGACGAAGCGCAGGGAAGGGATCTTGGCCCAGCATTCGCAGACTGTTCGCCAGGCGATTGGCGCAGTCACGGTCGCCGTCACGCAAGGCGGCCACCACTCCGCGCTCAAGGACATTCGTAATCGTTTCCTTGGGGGAGCCGGCCTTTTCAAGAGCCGCCGTCAGTTTCTCGTAGGTAGTTCCAGCCCCATTCCCATACTCATTTCTCACGGCAGCGGCCCGTTTCAAGACCTCGAGGTCCTCCGGGATACTCGTTAGTGCGGCTTCGACTGCTGCTCGTCTCTCAGCAAGCAGACCTTCCCGTTCCAGGAGATCGATGTTCAACAGGTGTAACCGGACGGATCCCGGAACCTTCTGAATCGCACCGGCAAGAAAGCTTTGAGCCTCCTCCGGTTTTCCAATCTCAGCAAGCAGTCTTGCCTGCCCGAAAAGAGCAGGTTCGTGCGCAAGGTCAGTCTTCAAGGCCAGCCGATAGAAGTTCAGGGCTTCCTGCTGTTGCTTAAGCTTCTCAGCCACCCGAGCGTATAGCACAGCCAGGGGGGCATCCTTTTGCACCACCTCTGCGGCCCCGCGCAATGTTTCTAGAGCCTTGTCCGGGGCCTGGTTGGTTGCATAAATTTCAATCAAGTGAGCGCGGACCGATTCATTGGCGGAGTCCAGTTGCAGAACCTTCTCATAGGCTTTGGCTGCGCCTGTTGGCTGTTCCAGTCTGTCATGGAGAGCCCCCTTCCTGATCCAATAGGGCACCTGGGATGGTTCAACTTCGAGTAACCTATTTGAGGATTCCAGCGCGCCGCGATAGTTACCCAGAGCCTCTCGGGCCTGGCTGAGTTGCTCAAGAACTCGGGGCTGTTTGGGTGCAAGGCTGAGAGACCGAAGCAAGGCTCTCTCGCTATCCTCCCACTGTTTGAGTTCATAGTTCAACTCGCCCAGTTCTGCATACAGGCTTGCATCATCGCTACTCAGACCGGTCAGGGGGGTCAGCAGTTTCAGGGCCGTGCCCCAATCACGCTGCCTTTTGTAAAGGCCGGCGGCAAATCGCAGAGTCGCCGAGTGCATCGGATTGATGGCCAGCGCCTGCTCCAGGTAAAGCCGGACCTTTTCAGCTTTGTTCTCAGCCAGTGATTCTTGCGCAGAGGCTAAAGCCGCTTGCATGGTGGCGTAGCGGTCAAGAGAAACGGGCTCACCGCCAAGGGACAACAGGAGAATCGGCACCTCAGCGACCACATTCTGAGTGTTATTCTCTATCAACCGAATAAGGCACGGAAAAAACCCTTGCCCCAGCCCGGGGGTATTGAAGGTCACTTCCAGGCCGGACATTCCCCTCAGGTGCTGAATTATGGAATGGGGGGTCTTCCCCGCTGGAGATAGCGGATCCACCCGTCCCCGCAGTTAGTCGTTTCCAGTTTAGATCGGACCCCTGGACCGCCTGAGTCTCGGCGGTCGCACCTGTCGTCGGAGCCGCCGTTGCCCTTGGCAATTGCCAGTAGGACAGCCGGGACCTCTTCCGGCATCCCAGGTAAGAGAGAAAGGCTTCGGTATGGAATTTGAACTCATTGTTGCTGAGTCCCGGCAGGGCGGCAATGATCACCAGTGCTTCCCAGGGAGATGATGGATCGGGGAGATTATTGGTAATTTCCGTGTAGGTTTTCCATTCCTGTGCTCCTTCCGGAAGCGGGGCCGGAGAGAACGTGGACAGTGCCGTGCGCAACTGAGCCTGGCGCCAAATATTGCTCAAGAGTTTGCTCACACCCTGGGAAACTACGATCAGGCTGAAGTCTCCCCACTCCTTGGTCGCCGGAAGCAACCCTTCAAGCCGGGTCTTGAGCCAATCCCACTGTTCTCGAGACAAGCCATCGAGGTGTGCCAGAACAGTCAAGCGAGTGGGAGGGGCAATCGGGTCCACCCTGAAAGCGAGAGGTCCGAATGGGCCCTGCAAGGAATACCGAGCCGGATCGCTTTCTGGGCCGGGGGGGGATGAGGAAACTGTCTGCAAGCAGCCATCGGCCTTCCCCACAGGAAAACCGAGTAAGCAAGAGGAAGATCGGCTTGAAGCATTCTTGGATACGGACAATCATGGGCTTCTTCCAACAGGAATGAAGTGCGCCATTGAGATCCAGAGGATTCTACTCAATACTACGGCTTTTGATCAACCAAGCACTCCCTCCTTGAGGTTGCCTGGAATTGTTCGGCCTGACAAATGCAGCCAAACGACGCCTTTCGTCCATGGGACCTCAGGGAGTTAATCCGTGGGAATCTTGAGTCTTCCTGTATATGTAAACGCTGTAATGGCGGCATTGAAACCGGGGGGGATTCTTGATTGTGGCTGGCTTCGCGTTGACGGGGCCGGAGCGGTGCAGCGGCCTGGATGTAGTCCGTCATAGCCCGGACTCACTCAGCCAGGAATTCGGAAATCACTTTAGA
>JBGPHY010000111.1:0-11773 GCA_041484625.1 Terriglobia bacterium
CTGGCGCGGCGGCGCTGCTCAGGGGTTCGTCGTTCACGGGGGCGACTCGTACCGCGCGACCTGCTTCTGCGCCACTGCTCTCCAAAGCGGCTTTTAGGGGTGCCGGCGCCGGGCGGCGGCATTATCTAGGAAACATGGACGAGCGCTCCAACCTCATCGAAAAACTCCGAGTACTTCATGACTCTTGGTTCGGAACCCAGATTGGACGCCGCGGCAATCGCGTATTCACACAAGCTGTCTAGGGATATCATGTCTGCGGTCTGAAAAACCAGACAGCGATACCGCGCTCGCTCCGGCAACTCCTTAGCTACGAGACTTGCCACATGATGGCGATCCAACGCTACGGCCATTTCACATCCGGTGTTGAATAGGCCTGAGTGCGAATTGCGCGTAGTGCCCCTTCCCCCGATTTAAGAAACTGAACCGAGTCTAAGTTCACTTGGCGGCGGTACTGGACAACCTGACTGAGTGCAGCGTGTTGACTAATGCGGGCTAATGCCTCACGAAGGTCGGCGTCCCTTATGCCCAGCGCTCTAGCAAGCCCCGTCTCCAACAGGAGACGAGCCTCCACTGTGGTCTGATCCGCACTTCCTTAATCGCAACCAGAGGCGGTTCCGAGTCAGGTTCTGTCCCTCTCAATTGGAAGTCTCGAATGATGATTCGGAAGGGGACCCACTTCAACTCAAGAGCACCGATGGCGGTTCTTCCGCCTGTAGTTTGATCGATACGGGCAATCAGATAGTTCCTGGCTTTCTCTGTGAGGGTAGCTCGGTTCAAAAGAACCCAGGCTCCGCCAGTTAGTGAAATCAGCACGACCGTCAAAGCGACAACGATCAACTTGGATTTTCTGGTTCTCATCGGTTATTTGAAGATCTGGATATCCGCCGATCGGGTCAGCGAGTTTAGCCATTCATCAATCTGGGTGTTCAACTTTTCTTCAATTAGGAGGTCACGGATTTGGCCTTCCACATCGGTCAAGGGAGGTATCTCGGAAATCCCCTTTCTGGCAAGTTCCGGCAAGAGGGAGTTTCGGTAGTATTCCTCGGTCTCCTTGGGGAGGATAACCACGAATTGACGGAAGCGGTTGTCCAGGAACTTCAGAACCCGAATCTGCCACTCAAGGTGCGCCTCCAAAGCCTCTTTGGAAATTTGGCGCTCTCTCAAGGTTTCTGCAAACAACTCTTTTCCACCTGCTTTCTCTTCTATTTTGGCATACTGTCCCTGAACCTCTTCATGGGTCACTTCACTGCCAGCGAAAGACTGCACTTGTTCCATGATGAGAGTCTGTTGTATCAGCCTCTGAACGATTTCAAAATCATCCTCTCGCAGTCCAGCGCCCTCATTCCGATTTCTGACTTCGGTTTCGACGCCCAATCGCCGGTACTTCTTCTCCTCTTCCACGTCGCCCAGAGTGATGATTTGCCGGTTTACAACGGCTACAATTCGGTCAATCATTTCGGGTCCGGCACCGCGACCACCTGAAGGGGCCAACAGAAGGATCAGCAGAGCCTCGAGCGTCTGTTTTCTCATGTCTTAATGCCGCCTCAAAACGGATTCCCAACTGTAAAGAAGATCTGATGAGAGGGAATCCCCGCTGGCCTGTCTAAATTGAACCCAAAGTCAAGACGGATTGGCCCGAAAGGCGTTTTGTATCGAATCCCCAATCCGAGATTGTGGGTAAACGAAGACAGCCGGATTGAGCTAATCCTGGAGAATACGTTTCCGGTGTCATAGAATGGGGCAATGCTTACATTTCCGGTGACGGGTATTCTCGATTCGAAGTTTAAGATGATCATGGCATTGCCTCCCAGCGGAAGCGGTTCCCCGGTATCAGGATCAACCGCCTTGGGATCTAAGGGTCCAGCCTTGTCTTGAGGATACCCTCTTAACGTGGTTGACCCTCCTGCAAAGAACCGCTCGCTGATCGGTACCTCCGGTGTGCTTCCAAAGGGTTGGGTCAAGCCGACGCGCAGCGAGGCCACTAAGGTCGGCCCTGCAGCAATCTTCCGGCTTGCTTGACTTTGTCCGTAGAAGGACACGAAGTTCGTTTCTGAACCGATAGGCTTGGCGGTCACCGTCAGATTTGCGGTGTTGAAGTAACCCGATGTCGGATCAAAAGGATCATCCCGCGTGTCTCTCAGCCAGGCAGTCGACAACGAAGAGAGCTGAAGTGTTCCCAGATTCTGACCCGGAAAACCAACAGCCTGCGGATTTACAAGCACATCGGAGAGATCGACAGTTTCGAAATTGTATCGAAAGAAGTAATTGTCCCGTTGCCGGACTTTTTTCAGCACTTGAACCGAAGCGTTCCTCCGGAAGGTGCTAAAGCCCACCCGCTTGACATTATCGATATAAAACACCAGAAAAGAATCAAAATCCCGGTTGAATAGCCGGGGTTCCTTGTAGGTGATTTCAGCCCGCTGTTCCTGGAAACTGTCCCGGGTTCGGAAACTCAAAGAACGCGCCAACCCGAACAGGTTGTTGCGAGAGATCTCAAAAGTCCCCCTAAACTTCTCCCAGCTTTGGTAACCAAATCCGTAGCCCAACACCAATGGGCTGGTCTCTTCAACGTGGATCAGGACCGGCTTGGTGGAATCCACCGGACTCACATCGAGGGGGACAATATCCACCTTGTCAAAAATTCCCAAACTGTAAAGCTTCTGCTGACCGGTGAGAAGGTTCTCCGGGCTCAAAGGATAACCCTCGTGGAAATTAATGTTTCGGGTAATCACCTTGCGTTTTGTCCGGAGGTTTCCTGTCACATAGAGATCAGAGATCCGGACCTGCAAATCTTCGGCAACGTGATAGACCATCCTCACTTGGCTTGCAGTCTGGTGTTGCACCTCTGGATCCACTTTGGTTTTGTTGTACCCTTGTCCGGAGTACTTACTGAGAATCAACTGGATGTCTTCCTCAAGAAGAGCCTGTGAGAAGGGCTTTCCTGGGGCCAAGTTGAGTCCCTGAAGTAGTTCCGATCTGGGGATATGGACGGCGCCCTCGATGTCCAACTCCGTGACCACCGTTTCTGGGCCCTCCAGGATTTGGAAACTGACTGCAAGACTCCCCTTTTTCCCCACGCGCTGGAAACTCGGTGCGACCTCCACGTGTTCGTATCCTTTGAGCAGGTACAGGCTCTTAATGGATTCAGCGTCCTCCTGAAGCAAATCGCGGCTGAATTCCCCTCGCTTAAGAAGACTACCGGCCTTTGTCTTCAGTCCAGAGGAGAGCTCTTTCTCCGTAAGTTGCTGGGCTCCGGGGAACACAACTGAGACGACCTTTTGTCTCTCGCCCCTGTCAATTGTGTAGTTGATCTGATAGGCTCTTTGGTCCGGTACCTCAATGAATTCAGAGTCCACCAAAACATCAAAATGCCCCCGTTGCTGGAAATAGTCTTCGATGTTCCTCTTCCCTTCAGCGATTAGATCAAGGTCGATGGTTCCTTCTTCATAAACGGGAACTAAATCCCGGAGTTTTTTGCGCGGGATCTTGGCTCCCTTCAATTGGATGTAGACGTAGGAACTGGCATCGACAAAGAGATTCAGAGTTACCGAGTTCTGCGCGGCAGAGTACCTCAAGTCATCAAGACGGATAGTGGCATTCAAAAATCCCCTGTCAGAATAGAGCTTCCGAATTCTTTCAAAGTCCCTTCTGAGAACCGCGTAATCATAGAGTTTGCGGGGTTTGATTTTCATCTTCTGCAGGATTTCCTGGGGTTCCAGAACAGGAGTCCCCCTCACGGTGATATCCGCAACCACCGCCCGCGATCGGGGTGTGATCAGGAACTCTACGTAGACCAGTCGAGTCTGGGAGACAAATTGAATGTTGGGTATGACCTCAGCCTGGAAGTATCCAGATGTTTTGAGGCTGTCCTGAACCTTGAACAAGATCTCCGCCACTTTCTTTCTGGAGTAGACTTCGCCCAAAGGGAGTTGTGAGAGCCCTCTCAACGGGGATCGTAACACCGATCCTCCGCCAATCTGGAAGTCCGCAAAGAAATAATTGGGGCGCACCTGAAAGGTAATGATCACCCCCTTCGGGCCGCTGTCAGCCAGAACCCGGATAGTCTCAAAGAGTCGGGTTCCGTATAGAACTTCCAGGCTTTTGCGCACGGCTTCTGTTCTTAAAGGCTGGCCGGGCGCCAGGGGAATCAGCTCTCGAAGCTTCTGTTCTTTGATCGGATCCTCAGAAACAAATCTAACCTCTCCCACGGGCTGTCCCAGATATTTGTCGGCGGTGGCAGATGATCCTCGTTCGGGCCACGCGAGTGCCATCAGCACCGCCCACAGCCAGACCAACTGCCGGGGGCGGAAACTCTTTAAGGAGAGGCCTTTTCGAGTCAGACGTTGGTTCTTAGAAGGGAAGTCCAAGGGTCTCTATAAAATAAAGAAGCTGTTTCTTCAGCAAACGGGGTGTGGCGCATCATCGACCCACATTATCACGACAGGTTCTCCCCTGCTGCAGGTTGCATCCTCAAGAGGTCATTATTTCACAAGATCAGAATCTTGTCTTTCCGGGGATTATCTGACATCAAATCAGTTGATTTTGAAGACGGAGAGAGCTATACTGGCAATCAAGAGTGGGCGAAAGCCCACTTTTTTATTGCTCTGATCGCTCTCATCGACCTTCCACCTAAGGATCATCAAGTTGCTAGATCTGGGCAGAACGCGAGAAATCATAGAACGAGTGGTGTCTTCAGAAGGCATGAAGTTGGTGGATGTGGAATTCAGAGGAGGCCTGAACCAGAGGATCCTGAGAATCTACATCGACAAACCCTCGGGAGTCACCCACCAGGACTGCGAGCTGATCAGCCACCAGGTGGGCACGATTCTGGACGTGGAAGACCTGGTTCCTGGAAGCTACACCCTGGAAGTGTCCTCTCCCGGGTTGACACGCCAGTTAACCAGAGAGTCCGACTATCAACGTTTTGTCGGGCGCCTGTTGAAGATACGGACGCGAGAAGCCATTGAGGGGAAGCGGAATTTTCGCGGAATTCTGCGGGGGATGGACGGAGACAAGGTGGTCGTCGAACTGGAAGGGGCCCCTGCGGTCCGGATTCCCTTAAGCAGTATTAGTAAGTCGAATCTTGATTTTGAATTTTAGTTGAGCTTCAGGAGTTACACCCATGAGCAGTCTTCTCTTTCAGCAGATCGATCTATTGAGCAAGGAAAAGGGGATTGACCCTCAGATTGTGGTCAGCGCTGTAGAAGACGCGGTGCTGGTGGCAACCCGAAAGTTCTACAAATCAACCGAAGACCTCCGATCTCACCTTAACAAAGATACTGGCCAGATAAAAGTTTACGCCGTTAAGAAAGTAGTGAAGGCTGTTACCAGCCCGGTGAAGGAGATTTCCCTGGTGCAGGCCCGGAAGATCGATGCCTCCGCCGAACTCGACGGGGAAGTGAAGATCCCGAAAGCCACAGACGTTCTGGGCAGGATCGCAGCTCAGACTGCCAAGCAGGTCATTCTGCAAAAGGTTCGGGAGGCCGAGCGGGACAGCATTCATGCCGCCTACAGCCAGAGAATCGGGGAAGTGGTCACTTGTCTGGTCAAGCGGATGGAAGGCGGTGACATCATCGTGGACCTAGGGACCACGGAAGGGCGTGTCCCCAAGCGCGAGCAATCCCGCCTGGAGACGTTCGGCCCGGGCGATCGAATTCGGCTGGTCATTCTCAAGGTGGAGAAGACCACCAAGGGCCCCCAGGTCATCCTGTCGCGGGTGGACCCCGCCCTGTTGGCCAAGCTCTTCGAAATGGAGGTTCCCGAGATCTACGACGGGACGGTAGTCATCAAGGCCGCCGCTCGAGATACAGGGGAGCGATGCAAGATCGCTGTTTACTCGAAGGACAAGGATGTCGACCCAGTCGGCGCCTGTGTGGGAATGAAGGGATCGCGGGTCCAGGCGATCATTCGGGAACTGCATGGGGAGAAGATTGACATCATTTCCTACTCGGACGATTCAATGACGTTCGTCATGAATGCCTTGAGTCCTGCCAAGATCGGCCGGGCCAACGTTCTTGATCCCATTGACAGAGTCGCGGAAGTGATTGTGGAAACGGATCAACTATCGCTGGCCATCGGGAAGAAAGGGCAGAACGTCCGCTTGGCCTGCAAACTGACCGGCTGGAAGATCGACATCAAGAGCGATGAAGAGAAGCGGGCTGAAATCGAGAACCAGATGGCCCAGATGGCTGCCAGGATTCCTTTGACGGAACTCCCCGGCTTGACCCCGAGCGTCGTCGAAAAGCCCTCCAACAGCGGCATCAGCTCCGTGGAAGAGCTGGCCGACACGCCCATCGGTGACCTGACTCAGATCAAGGGCATTGGGCCCAAGATCGCTGAAAAAATCATCGCCTCGGTGAAGGACTACTACATGCAGTTCTCAGAAGAACCGGAGGTGGAATCCGCCGCGGTGCCGTCAGAGACGCCGCCCGGTGAGAAGGACCAGACTGCACCGGTCGGCGAAGCGGGCAGTTCCGATACTTCCTCCGCACTGTCTGCGGAGCCCGAAAAAGGCCATGAGGAAGACCAAAGCATGCAATTGGAGCCGCAAAATGATATAAAAGAACCCCACTGACGGGAAGAATCGGCGAATGTCAGCCCCGGCTGAGATTGGCCGCATGGAGGATTCGTGGTAGATAAGGCGGAGAAAAAAAGGATTTTCAAGCTGGCAGAAGAGATTAAACGCGAGGCTCAGGATATCATCGCATATCTGAAGAGCATCGGAGTGGAAGGTGTGACTGCGGCCAGTTACGTGGACGCGGAGCGGATCCTGGAGATCAAGGAACATTTCTCTACCCGCAAATCCAAGGCCAAAAAAGCAGGAAAAGGGGAAGCCAGGCCGGAAGCTGAAACCGAAGCCAAGGGAATGGCCCGGAAGACCAAAGCGGTAGCGGAAGAAGAGAAGGCCGCGGAGGAAGTTTCAGAGAAACCCAAAGTTGAGGGTAAGGCTCCGCAGGTCGAAGCTCCGTCCGCAGTGGCGGAACTCAAGACAGAAGAGGTCCGGAAGGAAAAGGTTGAAGAAGCCCCCCAGACGGCCCCACTTCCACCATCCCAGCCTGTCCCGCTAGTCACTCCGCCGACGGTTGCTGCAAAGCCCGCGGAGAAAGCTTCGGAAAAACCCAAAGAGCCTGCTGTAGTACCGCCTCCTGCCGTGCAGCCTGCTCCGCCACAAACCGGGCCTCAGGCGGCCACTCCTCTGCCCAGAACGGCTCCTCATCTGTCTCCGACGAGGCCCCTACCTCCCGGGGTACTGCCGCCAAGACCTTTGCCTCCCGGGGTACTGCCGCCAAGACCTTTGCCTCCCGGGGTACTGCCGCCACGCCCGAGGGTTCCCGGGTCCACTCTACCAGCTGCGGGTCCTGGCAGGCCAGCTGCACCTGTGGCGGGTCCTTCCGGGCAGCCCCCCTTCCGCTCCAGAAAGCCTGCCACGGTGGGTAGTGCTCCGCCCACCCAGACCATTCGACAGCATATCAGTTCCCGGTTCGGGGAAATCAAGCCCAGGCCGCTCCCACCGAGGCCGGCCGAGGGTTCCCGGCCCAGTGGGCCCTCGGGCCGTTATTCGCCCTCCATGGGGTATCCGTCATCACAGCCGAAACCCCCTGCTCCCCCTGCTCGAGATCACCGCCCGCAAGCCAGAACCAGACCCGGTTATCGGCAGTTCCCGGAAGAAGGGCGCGTCGAGCGGCTCCGTTCCGAAGGTGGCAGGCTGGGTCCGGTTATTATGAGACCCGCGGTTTTTCAGCCCCTGCCGGTCACCCGCAAGATTACCCTGAGCGAAGGAGTCACCGTCAAAGAACTCTCGGAAAAGCTGGAAGTGAAATCCAAGGACGTGATTAAGCGCCTGCTGGACAAAGGCATCTTCGCTACTTTGAATCAGACTATGGATGAAACTCTGGCTAAAGACATCAGCCGGGATTTCGGCGCCGAAGCCGAAATTGCTACCTATGAAGAGGTGGCCGAATATGAGGCCATCGCGGATGAGAAGCCTGAAAATATGGTGCCCCGTCCGCCGGTGGTTACCATCATGGGCCATGTTGACCACGGGAAGACGTCGCTGTTGGACGCCATCCGCGAGACCAACGTGACGTCCCAGGAAGCCGGTGGTATTACTCAACACATCGGTGCCTATCAGGTGGTTAAGAACAACCGGCCGATCACATTCCTGGACACTCCCGGCCACGAGGCTTTCACTTTGATGCGGGCCCGCGGCGCTAAGGTCACTGATGTGGTGGTGTTGGTGGTGGCGGCTGACGACGGCGTGATGCCCCAAACACTGGAAGCCATTGCGCATGCCCGGGCTGCCAAAGTGCCCATGGTGGTGGCCATCAATAAAATCGACAAACCCAACGCTCAAATAGACCGGGTAAAAAAAGCCCTCTCGGATAATGGGCTGACCCCTGAGGATTGGGGCGGCGACACTGTCACTGTAGAGGTGTCAGCCAAGCAGAAAATCAACCTGGATCTGCTGCTGGAGATGATCCTGTTGGTTTCCGACCTGCTGGCCTTGAAGGCCAATCCACAGCGTTCGGCCATGGGTGCCATCCTAGAAGCCAAGCTGGACAAGGGTCGTGGTCCAGTCGCGACAGTTCTGGTCCAAAACGGGACGCTGGAAGTGGGCGATTTGTTCATTGTGGGTGCAGTTACTGGTAAAGTCCGCGCCATGCTGGACTATCGGGGGCAACCAGTGAAATCGGCAGGGCCGTCTTGTCCGGTCGAGGTTCTTGGCCTCTCGGCGGTGCCGCAGGCTGGCGATTCCTTCCAGGTCATGACCGACGTATCGAAGATCAAGCAAATCGGTAGTCTGCGGCAGTTAAAGTTGCGCGAGGGCCAATTGGCCAAGACAGCCCGCCTGACCCTGGAGCACTTGCACGAGCAGTTGAAAGCCGGTACCGTGAAAGAGTTGCCCATTATCCTGAAAGCCGACGTGCAGGGTTCAGTGGAAGTGCTGGCCGATACGCTCACCAAGTTGAGTGGAGAGAAGGTCAAAATCAAAATCATCCACAAGGCCACGGGCGCTATCACCGAATGGGATGTCCTGCTGGCCTCGACCGCTAACGCCGTCATCGTGGGTTTTAGCATCCGCCCGGAACGCAAGGCGGCCGAACTGGCCGAGCAGGAAGGGGTGGACATCCGGCTGCACACCATTATTTACAATGTCACTAACGAGATTAAGAGCGCCATGCTCGGCATGCTGGACCCGGCATACAAGGAGACCTACCAGGGAACCGCCCAAGTCCGTACCACCTTCAAGGTTCCCAAAGTGGGGACCGTTGCCGGCTGTTATATCTCTGACGGCAAGGTGACGCGTAATGCCCAGGTCCGGCTCCTGCGCGACAGCGTGGTGATCTACCAAGGGAAGATCGCTTCGCTCAGACGGTTCAAAGACGATGCTTCCGAAGTGCGGTCGGATTTCGAATGCGGGATTGGCCTGGAGAATTTCGGCGACATCAAGAGCAATGACGTAATTGAGGCCTTCGTCATGGAGAAGGTTGAATCCCAGTTGGTGTAGGACGGGGAGTGGCAGGGAGCCGGGTTCGGCAGGAAATGAGATCCGGCCGCTACACGGGCTGCCCACGGAATGCTCCGGACGACTCGTACCTCATGAATATCGGTCTTCTCATACTAGAACTTTTCATTTCCGAGTCTCACTCCCTCAAAGATAAGCGGATGGTCGTTCGCAGCCTGAGAGACCGGTTGAAGAAATTCAATGTTTCGGTTGCCGAGTGTGAGTACCAGGACCTTTGGCAGCGCTCGACGGTCGGAGTGGTTTCTATTGCCTCGAACGCCAGGGTTCTGGAACAGACTCTGAACTCGGTGCTGCAAGCCTCGGAAGAGATCCTGGAAAGGAATCTGACTCATCATCAGATTGAGTACCTATGAGAACCCATAGCAGACGCCCGGAGCGGGTTGGGGAGATGATCCGGTCCCATATCAGTGCTCTGTTGATCCGCGGGTTGCGCGATCCCCGTATCGGTCTCACCACGGTGACCGAAGTCAAGATGACTCCAGACCTGAAACAGGCCCGTGTCTTCGTCAGCGTATTGGGGACGGAGGAAGATAGGAAACGGAGCTTGCAGGGGCTGAACAGCGCTGCCCCACACATTCGGCACGAGATCGGTATTTTGCTTCGACTCAGGAACATTCCTGAGCTGACTTTCATCTATGATTCCTCTATCGAGCAGGGAGCTCGCATCGAGGCCCTCCTCCAGCAGGTCAAACGGCCTCCGGAGTCTCCTTCGGAAGAATCCGACGACAAACTTTGACCCCTTCTTCCCTTGGAGCTGAGCTTGTCGGAGGCCCTTGCGGCCGATCCCGAATGCACAAACTCGACAGCGGATTTCTGGTCATCGACAAAATTGAGGGGCTAACCTCGCACGATGTAGTGGAGGAGGTTCGGCGACTGTTGCGGCAACGCCGGGTGGGGCACCTGGGAACTCTAGACCCTTTGGCAACGGGGGTTCTCCCTGTTGCATTTGGAAAAGCCACTCGCTTGATTCAGTTCCTGAGCGGAGGGCACAAGGTCTACCAAGGAACGTTTCACCTGGGATTCTCTACGGATACTTATGACCGGGAAGGTCAGCCCATCTCCAGCCCGGTCGAACCGGCGTTTTCTCCGGAGACGCTTGACCAGGTTGCCCGCGATATGGTTGGAGAGCAATGGCAGTTGCCGCCCTCCTACTCCGCCAAGAAGGTTGGCGGAGTAAGGGCTTACCAGCTGGCCAGGTCGGGAAAAGCTCCAGAACTGACCAGGCATCGGGTCTGGATCCATGTCCTGAGGCTGGAAAGGCTCTCTTCCCTCCAATTGGGCTTTGAGATTCACTGCTCCTCCGGGACCTATGTCCGCTCAGTGGCCCACGAGATCGGCCTGCGGCTGGGTTGCGGCGCCCACGTGGCCAGCCTCCGGCGTTTGGCGTCCGGGGAGTTTTCCCTCGAACAGGCTGTCGACCTCGCTACCCTTCGCTCCGGAGGACTGGCTAGCCTGCAGTATTATGCGATCCCGCTGGGGAGGGTGCTGCGGGAATTGCCTCAATTGGTGATTGATCCCGGAGTTCAAAGCAGCCTGGTCCATGGCCGGGAGTTTCCGGCGAGACTGCACTTGGCCCTACCGCCCCGGTCTCTGGTCCGTGTCTTTGCAGAGGACGGCCAGTTGTTGGGCTTAGCCGAGGTTGTGGAGGCTCCATCCACCACCAATGCCGGTGACCCTGGCATCCAACACCTCCACCCCAGAGTGGTCTTGATCGAAGGGTAGAGGGGGAGTTGGCCGCGTATTTGCTTTACAGGGCCGGACCGATTATGTTAAATTTTGCGATTGTCTATCTTCATGAATTGAAATAGAGGTGAAGATTTCATGGTTTTTACCCGCGAGTTCAAAAGTACCGTTATCAGTCAATACAAAGTACACCCGACCGATACGGGCTCGCCTGAAGTGCAGATTGCCTTGTTAAGTGAGCGAATCAACTACCTGACGGACCATTTTAAAGTCCACAAGAAGGATCACTCCTCACGCCGCGGTCTCCTCATGCTCGTCGGACAAAGACGCCGGCTCTTGGACTACTTGAAAACCAAAGACGTAGAACGTTACCGTGGAGTGATTCAGAAACTTGGAATCCGAAAGTAATTGCCGTTACCTGCAGGAACACAATTTTGGCAAAAATGTAGCGACCTGGAGCTGAACCTGGAGTAAGCGGAGGGTCGCTTTTTTATTGGGTCCGGAATTTTCAATTCTATTTTAAGTGCCCCCAGGCAGAGCAGAGAGGAAGTACACCCTATGGTA
>JBGPHY010000112.1:0-11744 GCA_041484625.1 Terriglobia bacterium
AAAGTGGTCAATGATCTGGTCCAGCCGATACCAATCGCAGCCATTGTAGGGAGTGGTGACCTGAGTGCCCGATAACGCAATATGGCCGTCCCGGTCACCTTGAACGACTCCTTCCCGCACGATTCGGTAGGCGTTGGCGAAGGAAGTCTTCATGTAGGTCCGGTGGTCGGCCCAGGGCGCAAAGTTGCGGGCCTTGCGGGCTTCCTCCGTGGTCAATGGGACCACTGAATCCCAGTTGTCAAACTGGCTCCCCCATTCTCGATTCAACGCTTCCAGTCCTCCATACTCCTTCTGCAGCCACTTCCTGAAATTCGCCAGCGTGTGAGGACCCCAGCAAAAATCGACCGGGTCAGTGTAGGAAGTCAGCGATCCCTCGTCGCCGACAAAGTAATAATCCATGTTGTATCTGGCCTTGTTACGGGCTACGGTTCGGCCAGTGCTGGACAGGAGTTCCAGTACCTTGGGATCATCCAGTGATGGCGAGCGGGCCAGGTATTTCTTGTCCCCGGTACGCTTGTAGAGCTCCTTCCTGGTGAGGTACTGAAGCCCCTCAAGATCGCCAGTCTTCTGAAAGTCTGCGATCGCTTTCTCAAGGCCCTCGGGAGTCGTCGGGCCGCGATCATACCAGTAGACCCCAAAGTACCCTCGAGGCATGCCGATGTCGTTGTTGACGGCCCCGCCCCAAGTGAAACCGCTATCAATGGCCGTGGCGTGGAGCATGTCCTGGCGGACACTCTGGAAATAGTGCCGAGGCGTCTCAAAAGCCAGCAGAGCCCGGTAATCCTTCTGCCGGCGTTCCCTGGGCACCACCATCAAGGGTTTGAAGCGCATCTGGTCAAGGACGGTTCCACTGGGGTCAACCAGTTCCGCTGAGATAGAGACATACTTCCCCACGAAATCGTTTAATGAACAAAAAAAGTACTTTTCCCCCGCAGTAGGCTTCTCCTGGTTGGAGAGAAGCCGCTGTAAATCGTCGCTGACCTTGACCCGCATCCGTACGTCCTTGAGATTCCCCGCTGCTTCAGTGACGATGCTCATCGTGTCGCCTTGCAGGTAGACCTCTGCATTAGGGCGGATGGAGGTGACGTTAGCCCGCTTTGGCGTCACGAAGGTTGCCGAAGTCCAGTTCAGTGTGGATCCGTTGGAGGTGTCGCGAAGGATCAGGTCAAAAATCTGCCGGCCTCCTGGCCAGATGTTTCCCGGGCAGAGAGAAGCTCGTGGAACTTCCAATTGTGTTTCTCCGGGAGCCAGAGACACAAGTACTTTGACGGAGCCCAACTGAACACCAGACTCGTTTTTCCCGTTGACCTCCAGTTCAGCCCGGTGCGAGCTGCCACTGCGCATCTTGAGCTTCAGGCAGGATGCTTGATCGGGGTCAATCGACACAGATGCAAAATTCACATCCGATTCTCGCCCGGCAGCCCATGCAACGCAGCGGGCCAACAAAGAATAATGGTATTCCCAGTAGTCCCAGTAGATTCGGGATTCGATCGGATCGACTGATTCAGGGACAAAGCCCTCTTCCTTGTAGGCGAGGGAAACCACTCGACCTTTTCCATAGGTTTTGACGGCTAGCACCGGATAGTCGCCGGATTTGATCAGCACGCTCCCGGTCGGTCGATACTTGTAGAAATCCCCTCCAATCGAACCGGAGGGGATCAACTCCAGGGGGACCCCTTCAGTAATGAAATGCTTCTGGGCCACTTCCCACTTCCCTTTGACCAGGGCTTCTCGATTTAACTCCGGATAACCCCGTTCGGTGACGAAATCGTCCGGGCAATCGACCAGCGCGGAAAGCTCCCAAATCCGGGTATCTGGTTCCGGGTCATCCCCCTTGAAGGGATGGCCTTTTATATCTCCAACAAATGGATGAATCAGGACGATCCCTGCGCCTTCCTGGACTCGCTTCAGGATGGCATCCCGGGTTTTGCGCGTAAGCCGGGACCAGCCATTCAGTCCCGGAATTACCAGGACTTCGAACCTGGAGTCTCCCGAGAGTTCTCTCTCAACATAGCTATAAACGGTTTGAAAATCGTCGATGTCGCCACGGGTTTCGTGCCCATAAAAGTCTCCGATCCCCCAGCAGTTGACATCCCAACTACGGTCGATCGAGACCGTTGTGGGTTCCAGGGAGAGGCGCTGGATCAATTCCACCATGTCACGGCCATGACTGACGGAAGGAATGAAAAATCCCCGGATGGGCCCTCCAGCCAACTGGGTGGCCCATTTCACATGCGGGGTCACAACGGTCGTGGAGTAAGGGATATCGTTCTTCGGGAAAGAAGGTTCTGTGCCAGACAAGTAGCTCAACCTTGGGACAGCCACAACACCGGCCAGGACCAGGACAGATAACAACCAGATTTTTGATTTCATAAAGGAAACACTAATAAACGCTCGAATAAAAGCAGAGACGTGAGATAAAAAGCAAGAAAAAGCAATCCCATTGGCGAAGAAGAATGGGAGAAATATCACACCCCTCATTCCACGGCCGTGAAAACCGGCAGGACTTCCAGCGGCGCCGGGTAGCTCTTCAACGATTGTCCGCCCGAGTAGACTCTCCCATTCCAGAAATCCACCCAGGTTCCCTGCGGGAGATAAATGTCGCGCGCGCTTGCGCCTTTTTCCAAGACGGGGGCGACGAGAAACCGCTCGCCCAGCATAAATTGGTCACTGATCGAATAAGTCTTCGCGTCTTCAGGGTTCCTGAAGAATAGCGGGCGGACGATGGGGCTGCCGTCTTGCGAAGCCTTTTGTGCCAGCCCAAATATATAGTCGCCGAGCTCCTCATGCAACCGGGAGTACTTCCTGCAAATGGCCACCGCCTTCTGGTCCATGCGCCACGGAGCATAGGAAAACTGCATCATGGGCATCAAAGCGCTCGCTTCGGTCCAACGGACGAAGAGCTCAGCGTCAATGCCCTTAGCTTCGGGGCCGAAGAAGCCGCTGTCCAGCCCGCCGCCGATGATATCGGGACAGAAATACTGGTAGCCAATCAGCCCTTCTGTCAGACCATGGGGAATCAGGGAATTCAAGCCATCCACGCGGCTCCAGGTCGGGTCCTTGTCTCTCAGCCTCTGGACCAGACCCGATTCTTGGACCAGCCAGCTAACCCGCAGTTCGTTAATGTCGAAAAAGCGGCCGAGGGAGGCATACAAGTCTGTGTACTTGAGAGAACTGATCCGGCCGAAACTGGTAAACGGCGCGGAGAGAAACTCACCGTCACCTCCATCCAGCTTGTAGCCGTCCACGCCGTAACGGCGGACAGGGTCCTGCAGAAGTCCGAGGAACCAGTCGTAGGCCCGGGGGTTGGAAAGATCGACCAGGGCTGCCTGCCCGTTCCACCAGGTCGCAATGTGCGGTGCCTTCCCGTTTTCATCCATGATGAGAAAATGGTTGGCTTCTGCGACTCGGTAATTCTTTGCGGCCTGCTCAATGAAGGGCGTGGCCCAGAGGATGACCTTCAACCCCAGGGAGTGGAACCGGTCGATCATGGCCTTCGGGTTGGGGAACTTTGCAGGATCGAAGGCGAAGTCCCCATAGGTCGGGGTCCACTTGTCGTCGATCACAACGATCTTGCAGGGGAAGCTGTTGCTCCGGATCTTGTCCACGTAAGCTTCCAGGCCTTTCTGGTTCACCTCGGTGTGAAACTCTATCCAGCTATTGAAAATGGGCTGAACAAAATACTCCCGTGGAGGCACCTGTTTGGGTTTACCTACCAGGCGGATCATCGAATAATAGGCATCAACGATATTCCGGCCGATTACAACCTGGTAGCTGAGCTGATCGGAGTCTTTGACATGGAAGGAGAACAGGCCATCCTTTTCTTTGTTGATGCTAAAACCCATCAACTGGTAGGTGGGGACGAAGATCCCTGTCCCGCTTGAGGTCAACCAGAGAGGAGAAGTCTGGTTGGAGGAGGAATAAAATGGATCGAGCACTACCGATCCGGACTCCAGCGGCCAGTTGTGGGCCGAGGTGACGTTGCCTCCATACCAGTGCCCTCCTGTCTGGAGAAGAAGGCTCTCCCCGATCTCCTGGTTCTCTTGCCTATCCGATGCCTGGACCTGCACCTGAAGGTGATCTTGGAAGAAGGTCAGTTGAACTTGAGCGTCAATTCCACTCAATGAGATGGAGACGAGAAGGTTGAGTGAATTCGAAGCAGGCCGCCAGTCCTTGATAGCAACCAGGTGGTAGGGTTTACCGCCTCGGACAAAGCATCTCCCGCTTCCGGCCGGCGTATTGAGAATCACTTTTCCACCGGATAGGATCTCAAGCTTGTAGTCGGATTTCTGAATCCGGAGATCATAGTTGGCCGTTCTCACCATAAGGTCGACGGTGGACTCTTCAATCTGCAATGAAGCCCCCGACAGAAAAATCGGCAAGAGAAAAAGCGACTGGCACAAGAAAAAGACTCGACAACAAGCTCGACGCATAAGGCCTCCATACTCCTGCACGGGACAATTTTCAACTCTGCTCCTATACCACAGGGAATTTCCCTCGCCAATTGAATTCTCGGCCGAAATGAAGTGGGTCAGTTATGCGGGGTAAACCGGGCTCCGCTAGGGGCCCAATGTTTGTAGGAAATCCGGCCCTCCTGCAATCTCCGCAGCCTCAGCCGGGCGGAATGCGAGGACGCTTTCCGTGCGGCCCTGGGAGTCATGCATCTTTACCGCCGAAGACGAAAGGAACTTTGTCCGCAAGTTTCTGGGGCCAACCTTTAAACGCTCGGGACTTCCCAAGGTAAAGATCATTATCTGGGACCATAACCGCGGGATCATGGTTCAGCGAGCGAAAGTCGTTTACGGCGACCCGGAGGCATCGAAATATGCCCTGGGGATGGGATTTCATTGGTATGTAGGCGATCACTTCGACAATGTGCGGTGGGTGCACGATGCATATCCCGAAAAGCAATTGCTTCTTACCAAAGGGACACCGGCCAGTTTTGAAACCCAGAAACTGGGAGATTGGCAGGGGGGGAAACTTACGCACGGTCGATCATGACTCTGGTCATGAGACGCGGAGCCCAAAAGGGATCAGAGGTATTAGCCGGGCGTTGCGTCCGCCAGCCGGGGGTGTCGGCCGCCCGCGGCGGCCTCGACCCCCGGCTAAGGGCGGGGAATCCTTCGGATTCCACCTGACTCCTCCCTCCGATTGCTCCACTTCATACTCTGTCTTGACGGACAATGGCTGGAGTTTCTTACTCAGCCAACGCCGTGCCATTTCGCACAGCATGTACTGTCTCCTGCTTAAGGGGAAAATAGGGGAAAATAGGGTCAGATCTGAATATTCGCTATTGTTCCATGCGGCGATGAAATAGTGTCGTCTCGTCGTCTGGCACTGCAAATCTGGCTCGGACAATGGACGACCACTATTGGAAAGGCGAAAGGTATTGGCTTGGCAAGATTTTGGAGCATCCTGAAATCATGACCCAGCGAGAAATCCTTGAAGAACTAGAAGACAACATCAAGGATGCCTATCGCCTTATCGTGATGGAAGATGTCCCCCCCGATTATCAGGTCAAAGAAATCGCCATTTGAAGCGCTCCGAACTTATCCGGCAGCTGGAGCAAGCAGGTTGTATTCTCTATCGGCATGGGGCGAAACACGATGTCTACAAAAATCCTGCCAAGAATTTCATGCAACCCATCCCTCGGCACACGGAAATTGATGATCACCTGGCACGGCACAACAAGAAATACCTTGGACTTCTGAACAAGTCAGCTGTCTTCTAATCGATCGGCTTTGTCGAAAGGATTATGGCTCGCCGGGTGAGACCGCCTCAGAAAAAAGCCAGTGCGGCATCAGTTTGCGGAAAGGAATGTCTATGGGGAATGTGGTATAAAGGAAGACTCATGAAGCAGCGACTCTCGATGGAGACCAGAGGAGTTCAATGCAAACTCGATGGAAGGTCATTGCAGTTCTCTTCTCGACGATGTTCAGCTCCCCTGCCTTCTCGGTCAGTGTGACATCACCCGACCAGGAGATTCGTCTCGAGCAACTGGTAGAGGCAAACATTCTGGCGGTTCATGCTTACCAGATCGGGCTTGTTAAGAAGACAGAGAAGGGAAGCCCCCAGTGTTATGCGAGTGGAGGTCTATCTGATCAGCAACTGGAACAGATAGTGGCACACCAGGCCAGCCTGCTCGGTACTCCGCCCGACGTGCTGCTCGCCTGGATCCAAGGGAAGCAGTCCTCATTGGAACCATCGGCGCATCTGCTACCAATTCTCGGCTCCCAGCTGTCAATCCCAGAAAACGCCCCGATCAGCGTCATCACACGGTACCTGGCCGCGCACTCCAAAGCTCCACGCTCGCATCTTCGCGCGATTGCCAACCTGTATCAGACTATTCTAGAGGTTGAGCGCGATGGAGACCTGCTGCAGCAGGAGTTCGACCTCTATGTGGCCCTGGGTCTTCCGGTTTATATCGGGCAGTTCAAACTTCCCGGCTCTGATGAGAGTCTTTTAGTCGCCGGCCGGAAGCTTGCCAGTCAGACCTGCAGTTCCCCATTTGACACAGATGCGGCTGCCTGGCAGATTGCCGGCCGCAAGATTTGGAACTGGGGGGAGAAGAAACTGCATATACGGGATGCCCAGGTTCTGGCTCGGGAATGGTTGGCCGAACCGGAAGTCAGGCCTTTGATCAGCAGGATGCGAGCTCTGCCCCCGCAGAGGATTGCGGTCATTGGACACTCCTTCACCATGGATTTGCACTGGTCTTCACCCTCCAGCTTCGGGGCTGTCGTGACGGTCATGTTTGCCAGGGAAAACGCCAGGGTCCAGTTTCGCCAGTTTCAAGCCGGAGGGTTGACAGCATCCCGGGTCCTGAAGAACTTTTACCCGGACGCCCTGGCCTGGAAGCCTGACGAGGTGTTGCTGGTGGTCATGGCTCGCCAGGAGGAGGATTACGAAGCTCTCAAGACCATGGGAGAAGGCTTCACTCGGGCGGGCATTCGGTCTTTCGTCTTCGATAATGTCCGTGACCCTGAAACCACCGACCCTGAAAAAATCGCTCGTTTCAACAAGGTGGCCCGGCAAGCCGGCATCACTGTCATCGAAGTGGAGACTCTGCTTTCAAAGTCTCCCGATCGTGACCAGTTTCTTTGCCTGGACCGGATTCACATGAAGGAACCCTACCACCGCCTCATGGCCAGAGAATGGCTGAAGTTTCTGGTTGGTGCCCGGGGAGCGGAGTTATGATTTATTAGGAGGCTCGTGGACACCGAGCTCAAGTCAGAGTTGTCCTGGACAAGGGGAATCAGCGTGAAACGCGCCTCAGCGCCTGTCTCGATTCTTATCCTCATTGGCATCTGGCTTTCCACCAGTCTACTTCTTAATGCCCAGTCGAAGCAATCGACGAAAGCCCCGGCTGATGCCCTGCCGAGCCACCCTCGGCTCCTCTTGAACAGGGAGAAAATTGCCTCCCTCAAGCCGGAGATTGCCACCAGCCGCAAGTTCCTCTGGGAGAGGTATCAGCAGGATATCCCGCGCATGATCGCGGTGGCCACAGGGAAAGAACCCTTAAAGGACATCCGATATGCCGGTGATTTGGTCCCGGAGTTGGCCTTTGCCTGGTTGATGACCGGGGATGATAACCTTCTGCCCGTTGCCAAGGGACAATTGCTGAAACTGACTCACGAGTCGGAGTGGAACTCCGAGGAGAGCCTCTCGTACCTGGTTCCCGGGCATTTCCTTTTCGGGATCGCCCTGGGTTACGACTGGCTTTATGAAGAACTCTCGCCGGCTGAGCGGAACCAGGTGGCCGGCCGACTGGGTACGGAGGCTGAACGGCAATACCAGGCTATCACGACGGGGAGAATCTGGTGGCGCAATCAGTACTTCCAGAACCACTCCCATTCCAACACCTGCGGCTTGGCGTTCGCAGCGTCTGCGTTGGCAGGCGAAGACTCCCGAGCACTCAAGTGGCTGGCGGTGTGTGAAAATTTCTTTCAAAAGGTTTTTGATGTTATGCCGGAGGATGGCGGATCTCTGGAAGGCTACGCTTATGGTGGTTACGGGGGCGAGTACCTTCTGAAATATGCCATGTTGGCGAGAGACCTGCTAGGAAAAGACTATATCGGCAATCCCTGGATGAGTAATTTCTCCAGTTACCTGCTCCACGGCCTGCTCCCATACCGCACGTCCAGGGAATGGGCTATGGCCTTTGGAGACGCTCCCCGCAGGGGTTGGACCTCCACGGCTCAGCACTTGTTCCTGTTAGCCCACCTGTATCGGGATTCCATAGCCCAATGGATGGGGCAATCAGTGCTACGCCTGGCTGAACGAGGACTGGGAAGTCACGGCTGGATGATGTTGATTTATTACGACCCGTCTGTCGGGGTTGCCGATCCCGCCAGTTTTCCAACTTTTCATCGGTTCGCCGAGATTGACCAGGTCATGATGCGGTCCTCATGGACCGAACCGGAGGCCATGCTCATCGGGTTCAAATGCGGACCCTTTATGGGGAAACGGCTTTCACAGGAGGCCCCTTTCGACTACGGGACCGGCCACCAGGGGACTGACTCCGGATCCTTCCAGATCTTTGCCAACCGGCAGTTCTGGGCCATCGACCCGCTCTACCCAGGATACAAATTGACCGCCAACTTCAACACCATGCTGTTCAAGGCGACCGGCCAACTGGGCGAGCAGGCGGCCTTCGGCTCGGCCGAAGCGCTTCGCTTCGGACACTACCCTGAGATCGTCAAAGCGGAGTCTACGCCCCGCTTGGATTATGTGGTCGGCAACGTCACCCGGGCCTACCATCCGGCCCTGGGCCTCAAGAAATTCCTCCGCCACCTGCTCTTTGTTAAGCCCGACATTCTCCTGGTGGCCGATGAGGTGGTCCTGGACGGCAAAGGGACAGTCTACAACTTTCCTCCTGAGACTTTGCAGACAAGCGGCGGGCTGAAGCATGCCCCCAACGGTTACGTGGTCGGTCCAAAAGGGGAGGCCTCTGTTGAGTTCGAAGGCGTGCCCGGGCTCTACCAACTCACAGCGGTCTACCTCGACAACGTCCCCGGCGCTGCGAAGTACTCCTTTGAGGTCGATGGAAAGACCATCTATTCCTGGTCCAGCCGAAATGAAGATGTCGATGACCACCTGGTAGCGGTTTCTCCTGAAGTGGAGTTGCGGAAGGGCAACCGGATCGCGTTTTGCGGCGCGTCTATGGCCGAAGGAACCCGGCTGATTAAGCTGACGGCCTTCAGCCGGCAAGCACCGGCTCCTCAGAAAGCGGAGTGGCTGCTGCAGCTTGATCCCAGGGCGGAGATCCAACGAGAGTTCGACAGGATCCAGATTGCCCTGGGCGGGAGCTTTTTGGATCTTTATCCCTTAGTGCCGGCTCGTTGTGAGATTCAGTGGGGGCTTCACCCGGTCAAGAAGCCCGACTCGGAACCGTTTACTTTTCGGGAAACACGACGGATAACGCTGGACCCGCCATTTGCTGGTGATTCCACCATAGTGCTTGTGCTCCTTCATCCCCGGCTGAGTCAGGCCGGTTTGCTCCGCGCAGTGAAAGCCACTTTCACCGGGCGACACATTGAGGCCAGTTGGGTTGCTGGAGGTGGGCGTGTTATGCTGGATTGGGACCTTGAGGAACTGAGAGCGGTCTTGAGGTAATGGGAGGGATACTCCACTCCTGCCTGCGACCGTACCGGGGCGGAGACGGCAACAGGATGGCCGAGACACTGGAGGACATTCCAACCCAGGCTCTTCTCGTACCCCGCATAGGGTCTATTGGAAAATGAGGAGGTCATCGTCCCCGTCAGTATGATCTTTGGAATCTCGCATCACCCATAAGAGCGATGATCCAATTCGAAAAAAGAAAGGAGACAATCTTGAAGAAACTCGTCATTGTGTTTTTGCTGATCTCGGGGCTCGGGACTGCTGCCGATGAGAAAAAGGCTATGGAGCGTGTCAACACCGCAGCTACCGTGATGAATGAGATTATGGCAGCCCCCGACAAGGCCATCCCCGGTGATCTACTCAAGAAGGCGGAATGCGTGGCCGTGATCCCCAGCATGAAGAAAGGGGGATTTATCGTCGGTGCGAAATACGGTAAAGGAGTGATTGCTTGCAGGACCAACAATCGGATGTCCTGGTCTGCTCCATCTACCATCCGCATTGAAGGGGGCAGTCTTGGCCTGCAGATTGGCGGCGCAGAAACAGATGTGGTGCTCCTGGTCATGAATTCGCGGGGTGGAGAGAAACTCATGTCGAGCAAGTTCACATTGGGTGGTGATGCCAGTGTGGCTGGCGGCCCCGTGGGGCGTGAAGCCATGGCTCAAACGGACGCCCAGATGCACGCGGAGATCCTCTCCTATTCCCGATCACGCGGAGTCTTTGCCGGGATCTCGCTGGACGGATCGACACTCAGGCCGGACAATGACGACAACAAAGAGATATTCGGCAAAGATGTGGAGTACAAGGATATCCTGACCGGGAAGGTACCGGCTCCCGCTGGAACCCGGGGATTCCTGACTACACTGGCGAAGTATGCAGGTCCCTAGCAATCGGCAGCTATGGCAACTAATGCGGCGCTCCAGTCCCAGTGAGGCCGGGGCGTCGTCTGGATGCGAGGTCGACTTTCCAGCGACTTAAGGTCCCGGCAGTTCGCGAAGGACGGAAGAGTCCTGAACCGTCGGGATACGCTGCTGGGTTTGAGTTCCCCAAATTCAGACAGTCCCGGACTTCTCCAGTTTGGCCTCCAGCGCCTCCACGAGAGTAGTCAGGGTCTTGATGCGCGCCCAGAGTTTGTCCTCGGCCTCCACAATCGTCCAGGGCGCATAAGTGGTGCTGGTAGCTTCGATCATTTCCGCTGTTGCCGTCCGGTACTCATTCCATTTCGCGCGGTTTCGCCAGTCCTCAGCCGTGATCTTGTACGCTTTGTGAGGAATCTTTTCCCGCTCTTCGAAACGACGAAGCTGTTCTTCGGGACTGATGTGCAGCCAGAATTTAACCAGGACTGCCCCGGATCGGGAGATGTGCCGTTCGAACTGGTTGATTTCCTGGTAGGCTCGCCGCCATTCCGGCTCTCGGGCAAATCCCTCCACCCGCTCCACCAATACCCGGCCATACCAGCTCCGGTCGAAGATGTGCATGTGGCCCGCTTTGGGTAGCTGCCTCCAAAAACGCCACAGGTAATGATGGGCCTTCTCCGTGGCATCCGGTGCTGAGATCGGGATGACCTCGTAACCGCGGGGATCCAGTTCCTGAGTCAGCCGCTTGATGTTGCCGCCCTTCCCGGCAGCATCCCAACCCTCATACAGCACCACCACACCGACTCTCTGGCGGTAACATTCCAGTGCCAATTCCCGTAAGCGCTGTTGCAGCGGGTTGAGTTTGTTGGAGTATTCTTCGCTGCTGAGACGCTTCGTCAGATCCACCCGGTCGAGGAGGGTCGGGGCTGAGGCCGGAGGCCCTTCCATGCTTGGCTGGCGGATCTTCACTGGAACGCATGCGCCAGCCGAGTCGTTTGTTCGCTCTCCCTCTTTCCGGGGAGCAGTCTCAATGCCCCTCTCGGCCAGGGCCCGCCGCAGCGCTGCAATTGTCTTTTCGAAGATCTTTACCCGCCGGTAGTAGCGCGAATTGGCCTCGATCAATGTCCAAGGTGCATTGGCAGTGCTGGTAAGGGCCAGCATGTCTTCGGCAGCAGCCTCGTAGGCCTTATAGCTGCGGTTCATCATCCAGTCGGTTTGGCTCAACCGCCAGTTCTCATACCGGTCAGACTTAATGTTCGCAATGCGCTT
>JBGPHY010000113.1:0-11718 GCA_041484625.1 Terriglobia bacterium
ATTCATGAAAAGCTGCGGTCTGAGCAGAATATCAAGCTGGAACCCTACTGCGAAGCCGTGCGGAAGATTGCCCGTCAGGAAGGGGTCAATCTGGTGGACTTGAATCTGCTGTTCAACCTGTCCATACGTGCCACGCAAATCGGGGGAGCCGCTGATTTTCATCCGACTTCTGATGGGGTTCACATGAAGCCCTCGGGGAATTTCCTCATGGGGGCCGCTATCCTGAGAGCTCTGGATGTGCCGATGGGCCAAATCCTGGAAGCGACTGACCCCACCGCCCCTGCCATCAAGGCGGACACGCCTCAAATCCAATACTGGGGGCGCTGGGACCTGCAAAGTGCTTCCTCGCTGGGGGCCATCACAGTCAACACCGGGAGTACTATCCTGGTCCGATTCGAAGGCACCAACCTGACACTCCACTTTATGGTGGCCCACTACACGGAAGAACTGCCGAGTTTGTGGCTGCAGGTGGATGAGGGGGAATGGCGGGTCTTAAATCCCTCGGACAGCCTGAAGGTTTCTCCCACGGCGTTGCCTGCAGGTGCCCACCTGGTTCGCCTGGTGGTGAAGGGATTTCGAGAATGGGAAAACCGCTGGGAGTCACCTCTGATCGGATGTGTCGTGTTTCGCGGGATTAGCCCGGAGAAGGGGACTACACTTATTGATCCCCCGGAACGGCCCAGGAAGCTCATCGAGTACTTGGGGGACAGCATCACCGAAGGGGTGCTGGTGCTGCCAACCGGCCCACGGGACGGCTGGAGCCAGGAGAACTGGCCGCAATACAGCGACGGACGTCGCACCTGGGCTTACCAGAGCGCATTGGCCGTCGGAGCTGAGCCACGCACTGTCGGCTTCGGGCGTTTGGGACTCACTATCAATGCCAACGGGGGAGTTCCTCCGGCGCTCTATAGTTTCTCCTCCATTTATTCGGGTGTCCCAATTGATCCGCTGCCCAAGCCGGATGTGGCGGTCATTAATATGGGAACCAATGACGGTCGGGCGTCGGCGGAGGTTTTCCTGCCCCTTTACCGGAACTATATTCAGATGATTCGTAAGACCTATCCTGGCGCCTGGATCCTGTGCTTGCGGCCCTTCAATGGCGCCCAGGCGGAAGCCATACAATCGGCGGTGAAAAAAGACGGGGATGAACGGGTCCGCTACATCGATACTGCCGGCTGGATTGAATCCGACAAGCACACGACCGATGGGATCCATCTCAATTTGGAGGGGAACAAGGTGGCCGGAGAAAAGCTCGCAGAGATTCTGCGAGGAGTTCTCCAATGAGAATCGAGTTTTGGTAGCCACGGTTACTGCGCTTTGGGGATGGCAGTCCCTGCAGTAACCGTGGGCTTTTACGAACCTTTTGAAAAACCCACGATTGATTCATGAAGCGAATCAATCGTGGCTACCACTGCTTCTTTATCGGCCGTGGCATGCCAAACTGGGACATGGCCAACTTCCATGAAATTCGCTCTTGAGTGATAGGGGTAGGAAGAGCCACCCGCCGGCGGGGAGTCCATCCTGCGGCGGGCTTACATTTCCGAGACAACGACTGTCTGACCGCCGGCTACGCTGCAGGCTACTGCTTCCGTGAACTGCATGTATTTCACTCCATCGGCAAACGTGGTGAATTTGACCGCTTCCCGGCCGCGAATGGCGTTAATGAATTCCTCTTCTACCCTCCAGCCTCCGGCCAGCTCCGGCGGAACCTGGACCTCCTGCAGTTCCTGACTTCCGCGCTTCCCTCCGAATAGCTTATCCTTGCCAGCATCGTAAAGCAGAGTTGCCTCGCGCCCGTAGATCCACACCTCGGGTCCGCGGGCCAGTCCCGTGACCGTGCTCATTTGAAAGTGGGCCTGGGCTCCGCAGGCCATTTCCGCCAGGGCATCCACGTGATCCGGGACCGAGATTGCCCGGAGTTCGCCTTCAGTGCTGTTACGGGTTTTCACCATCACCCGGGTCATGGCCGTCACTCGGGTCGCTTCGCCCACCCAGCGATGCAACGACTCGTACCAGATTCCCAGGGTCAGCACGTTGAGTCCGCTCAAATCCCGATCCTGGCGCCAGTGCAGCAAACTGTTAAGGTCTGCGAAGACGGAGGCATTGGCCACCAGGGAAATCGCGTAGATCTCCCCCAGGTAACCCTCCGTAAGCAGCTTCTGGACAGTTCGATCCACTCTCAACGTAAAAGGGGCAGGGACAATTTGTGTTACCAGGTTGGGATGCTCAAGAGACTCTTCGTGCATCAGGTGTGCTTCCTGGGCGTTCATGGCCATCCGCGCCTCGGTGAGCACGTGCAGATTGCAGTCCAATGCGGCAAGCGTGACGGGGCAGTGGAGGTAAGGCCAGGTGCCGATTACAACAGCGTCGATCTCACTGGACTCCACCAGGTCCTGCCAGGACCGATAGGTTCTGGGAATTGAGAATTCCCGGGCCACGCGTTCGGTTGACTCCGGGCTGCGGTTGCAGACACTGACGATTTCTACGCCCTTCTGGGCCTTGAGACCGGGGATATGGCGGCTCCGGGTATTTCCACCCGCGCCCACAATGCCTATGCGAATGATGTCTGTCATGACAGGCCTCTCTGAGGAATCGTTCTTGCCGTTGTGCTGGTCCTCAACTCTCTGACGTGGATTCGGCTTGGTTGGCCCACTTCGTCCCGGCTCGGGCTTCTCCCACCCCGATCGGCAATAACGCCGGCCTGCACTATCACTCTGCTTCCACCACCGTGTTGGTGATGCTGCCGATTTTTTCTATCCAGATTTCCACTTTGTCGCCCGGTTTCAGCCACTGAGGGGGCTTCATGGCGAATCCCACGCCCGGAGGCGTTCCGGTGAAAATCAAATCCCCCGGGTCGAGGGTGATGTAGGTGGAGATGAACTCAACCAGTTTCGGAATCTTGAAGATGATCTGATTGGTATTGGAATTCTGGCGATTCTCGCCGTTGATCCTGGTTCCCAGAGCCAAAGAATGCGGGTCAGGGATTTCGTCACGCGTGACAATTACAGGCCCGGTCGGGGCAAAGGAGTCGCTGGATTTTCCGCGCAGCCACTGGCTGTCTTTGCGCTGGAGCAGGCGCTCACTGACATCATTGCCGCAGGTGTAGCCGGCAATATACTGATAAGCTTCCTCCTGGGAAACTCGTCGAGCCCTCTTCCCAATAACGACGACCAGCTCGGCTTCATAATCCAGGGCAGAGCACTCGGGCGGATAAGTGATGGGGTCACCGGGGCTCGCCAGGGCGGTGAAGAACTTGGCAAAGACCAGCGGATCCTCCGGGACCTTGGAGCCCGACTCGGCAGCGTGGTCGGCGTAATTCAGGCCAATGCAAAAGACCTTGGGACGTTCTTCAGGAGAAAGAGGAGACAGCAACTGCAGATCCCGACTGGCCAGAATGGCCCCTTTGGGAGGAGACTTGAGAAGGTCTCGGGTCAAATCCAAAGCGCATTCGCCCCTTTCCAGGAAAGCGCGCATGCCGGCCGGTAGGCCTCCCTGGGCCAGGTTGAGGTCGAGTACATGGCTGGAGTCCAGTTCGGCTCCCACGGATCTGCGGCCCCGATGTGAAAATGAAAGCAAGCGCATTCAGAGCTCCTTTAAATCAAATATGGCGGTTATTGGACCTTGCTAGTCTGCCGGGTGCCTGGGTGGTGAGAAATTCTGGCTAGCTCTTTTCCCTTTTCGGCCAGTTGAAATAAGTGTAGATTCCGCCCATGATTATCAGCAGCCCACCCCACCACAATCCGGCGCGCGAAACCACATGCTGCATCTGTTCCGACAGAACGACCTGCATTTCTGGCGGGTGCGACAACCCGTAGATGGCTGCTCCCAGAACCAGAAACCCGTATACCAGGAGCAGAACACCAATAAAGAACCAGATGGATAAGAAGTGTTTGGATGGGACTGTCATAACAACTCCTACCAGAAAATGAGGTTGAGAACGACGAACACGGCAAACACCACCCCGGCCCAGAAAATGGACCGTTTGTACAGTGGCAAGTGGCCTTCAGAGGGGACTTTTGTCAACCCGTAGACCAGGCCCTCCAATTCAGAATCCGCTTTCGGCCGGCTGGCCAGGCTGACCACCACCGTTACCGCCACACACACTATCCAGGACCAGAGAGCCCGGTACATGTTCTCAGCCATGTCCTTGGCGTCTGTCGAAAGAGCAATATAGCGCAGTGCGGAGTGGTCCAGTTTCACCCAGGCCCACATGGCAATCGAGGAGGCCGTGCCGGTCAGGAGTCCCCAGAATCCTCCTGCCGGGGTGGCCCGTTTCCACAGCATCCCGAGCAGGACCGTGCCCAGCAGAGGTGCAATGAAGAAACTGAAGAGAGCTTGCACATAGTCCATGATGCTGAGAAATTGCATCACCAGGTAGGCGGTGCCGATGCTGACCAGGACACCCAGAAGGGTGCACCAGCGGCCCACCTTAACATAATGCTCGTCGGAAGCATTCTTGCTGAGGGGCCGATAAATGTCATAGGTCCAGACCGTGGCAAAAGCACTGACGTTTCCGGCCATGCCGGACATGAATCCTGCCATAAGAGCAGTGATCCCCAACCCCAACAAACCGGGTCCACAGTATCGTGCCAGCATCAGGGGGAGGACTTCATTATAACTATGACCTCCAGTTGCGACTGCCTGCCCTTCTCCCACCAGGTGGAAAGGAAGGACCGCCAGCCCGAGCAACCCCGGTAAAATGACGATAAAGGGCACACACATCTTGAAAGCAGCTCCGATTACCGGCGCCAATTTGGCGGAACGCAGGTCTTTGGCGGAGAGCACCCGCTGGACGACTAAGAAGTCAGTGGTCCAATAACCGAACGAGATCACAAAGCCCAGCCCGAACACAATCCCGGTCCAGTGAATCCCCATCGGATTGTCCGTAAACGAGCCCATTGTCCGCCAAAGATGAGTGTAGTCAGCGCCGGGGAAATTCCGCTGGATGCGCGCGACCATGCCGTCCCAGCCGCCAGATTCGATCAGGCCAATGATGGGGATCAGGAGGGCCCCCAGCCAGATCAGGAAAAACTGCAGCACTTCATTGAAAATGGCGGAAAGCAATCCACCCAGGGTCACATACACGGCAACGGTCAGTGAAGAAACCCAGATGCTGAAGTGGATGTCCCAACCCAGAACCACCTTCATCACCAGGGCCATGGAGTACATGTTGATGCCGCTCATCAGGACCGTCATCAGTCCGAACGAGACAGCCGACAGAGCCCGGCTCGATTCCCCGTAACGAAGCTGCAGGTAGCCAGGGACAGAGTGGGTCTTGCAGATGTAGTAGAATGGCATCATCACGATGCCGAGGAAAAGCATGGCCGGGATGGCCCCAATCCAGTACCAGTGAGCGGCCAGGATCCCGTACTGGTAGGAGGCTGCAGCCCAGCCCATCAATTCCAGCGACCCCAGGTTAGCTGCCACGAAGCTCAAGCCGGCAATCCAGGCCGTCATCTCACGGCCCGCCATGAAAAAGTCTTTACCGGTTTTCGTGAAGCGTTTCAGGTAGAAACCAATGCCCAGGACAATCCCGAAATAGATGATGATTACCAGAAGGTCCACAGAACCGAGCGAGAGCAAACGGGCCGGGGTGCCTTGCAGCAACAGCGACAGGGAGATCGACAGTTGGTTCATAGGTAGAGAATTCCACCCTCGAATGGAGTTCTTTTAGCCTGAATTAGACGATACTATCCAACCCTGATGGGAAGGGTCGCCCTGCCAAACGAAGGGAACGAGATAGAGGCAAACTTCGGCGAGAGCATACCATTCTTCGATTCTGAGATCCCGACTTTTTTGATTTTACTTGGTGGTGAGGAATGCGGTTAGCTGGCCACGGCGCAAAATTGCAGGTGTCTCTTGATAAAGGCGATGGAAAAGGAGTTAAACAAATCGGGCCGGTCCACGTTGCAGACGTGGCCTGAATTCTCAAGGACCTTCAGCCTGCTATAGCGGTGCACCGTTACTAGTTGCTTGATGAAGGGAAGGAACATGTAGTCCTCTTCTCCCATCAGATAGAGGGTGGGGACAGGAATCTCTTTCTCCTCGAAGTAATTCAGCAGGGGCACCACTTCCTGGGTCAGCTTGAACCAGCGAATGAATTCCTTTTGACAGAGTTTCCTGGCTTCATTGATGAAAAGGAGCCGGGAGCGCTCATGCCGCTTCTTCGGCATGATGATCCAGGCAAAAAGACTGTAAAGCCAGAGGTAGGGAAGGACCCACTTAAAACAGTTGCCCAGCAATACCAGAAGCTTGGACCGAAAGCTCAGCCGAGTGATGGCGCCACCCAGGATCATGGAGCGGATTCGGTGAGGCGCAATCTCCCCGATGGTCCGGATGATGATTGTCCCCATGGAGATTCCCACAAAATGCGCTGCTGGAATCTTCAGATGATCCAGGACTTCAAGGATCTCTTCGCTGACTTGGCGGAAAGTGTATTTCCTTTTGGGAGGGTCTGTCAGGTTCTGTGATTTCCCGTGCCCTCTCAGATCCACGAGCAGGACATTGAAGTGTTTCTTGAAGTCTCGAATTTGACTAAACCAGATGGAAGAGCTGCCGCCAGCTCCATGGACGAAAACAACCCAATCCTGAACCGACCCTTTTTCATATGTCTTGTAATGTAACATTCAACCTGTAACCCGGGATAGGGTCAAGCGCCGACCCGTTTCTGGCCAACTATCATACTTATATTCGACAACTCAGTACACAAAAAACAGGGGATAATCCATAATTTGTGTTAGCCAAATTTCAATCCACATGCTGGTCCCACGGAATTATGCTAGATTGTGAATTTCGAGCTGAATTCCATGGCTGGATGAAGCGGTTACTGTGGGTAACCGGTTAGGATCAGCCGGCAGGATTGCTCCCTCAGGCGGATTGTCAAGACCCCGCAGGCTTCCTGGCTGAGGACTTGGAGAGGTGAAGACGCGATCACAATTCTTAGAGCATCCGGAGTTGTCCTGCTTGCGGATTCACGACGAGGATAAAATGAAAAGAGCATTGATCACAGGCATCACGGGCCAGGACGGATCTTACCTGGCGGAACTTCTGCTCGATAAAGGTTACGAAGTCCATGGGATCATTCGCCGTTCCTCCTCCTTTAATACGGACCGAATCGAACATCTTTATCGTGATCCTCATAGCCCTTTGGTCAATCTCTGTCTGCATTATGGGGATTTAGGCGATGGAACAGGCTTACGGCGAATTCTTGAAAAAGTCCAGCCTGACGAAGTCTATAACCTGGCTGCCCAATCTCACGTTCGCGTTTCCTTTGACCAGGCCGAATACACGGCAGACGTAGTGGCCACCGGGACATTACGACTGCTGGAGGCCCTCCGGGATCACCTGGCGACGGTGGGGAAATCGATCCGTTTCTATCAGGCGGGATCTTCCGAGATGTATGGAACAGCCTCTCCCCCGCAGAACGAAGAGACTCCATTTCACCCGCGCAGTCCCTACGGAGCCAGCAAAGTTGCTGCCCATTGGTACGTCGTCAATTACCGGGAGGCTTATGGGATGTTCAACTGCAACGGGATCCTCTTCAACCATGAATCTCCCAGACGGGGTGAGACTTTTGTCACGCGCAAGATTACAAGGGCGCTCTGTCGGATCAAAGTGGGATTGCAGGAAATTTTGTATCTGGGAAACCTGAATGCGCGCAGAGACTGGGGATATGCCGGTGATTACGTGGAAGCCATGTGGTTGATGCTGCAGCAGCCGAAGCCCAATGATTTCGTTGTTGCGACTGGCAAATCACGCACCGTGAAGGACTTCCTCGACGAATCGGCTGGATGCCTCGGGATGGACTGGAAACCATATGTGAGAACCGACAGCCGATATTATCGTCCAAGTGAAGTCGAAGCCCTGGAGGGCGATGCCACCAAAGCCCAAAAAGTCCTGGATTGGCGCCCTCGTGTCTCCTTTCAGGAGCTGGTGCGAATGATGGTGGACCACGATCTGAAGCTGGCTGAACAGGAACGGTTGCTGAAGGACACAAAGTTCGGTCCCGGGAATCGAAGACCCACTCGTGGATAGTTGCGGAAGGATTTTTCTGGCTGGACACCGAGGGTTGGCAGGATCTGCGATCCTGCGAAAGCTCCAGGCCGAGGGTTGTGAGGACCTGATTCTGCGGACCCACGGCGAACTCGACCTGACCGATCAGAAGCAAGTGGAGCGTTTCTTTGAGAAGGAGCGCCCCGATTGTGTCATTATGGCCGCTGCCAAGGTAGGTGGAATTCTAGCAAATTACAGGTGGCCGGCCGACTTCATTCGCGAGAATCTCTTGATCGAAGTCCTTTCCATTGATGCGGCCTGGAGGCATGGCGCAAAGAAGTTTCTCTTCCTGGGCTCATCCTGCATTTATCCTCAAATGGCTCCCCAACCCTTAAAAGAGGAGTATCTCCTAACAGGGTCCTTGGAGCCCACCAATGAGGCCTACGCCGTAGCCAAGATCTCGGGGATCAAGATGTGCCAGGCCTACCAATCCCAGCATGGGTTTAACGCCCTTTGCCTGATGCCGACGAACTTATATGGACCCGGTGATAACTTCGATTTGGAGTCTTCCCATGTATTGCCCGCGCTGATTCGCAAGTTTCATGAAGCCAAGCAGCAACAAACCCCGGTCGTCGGGGTGTGGGGAACAGGTACTCCTCGGCGGGAGTTCCTGCATGTCGACGACCTGGCAGATGCGTGCCTCTTTTTGCTGCAGCACTCCATGGAGGATCTGCGGAAAGTGTCTCCTGACGGAGTATTCAATGTCGGAACGGGAAAGGACCTGGAAATCCGGGAGCTAGCTCTATTGATCCGGCAGATTGTGGGTGCGCATTGTGAGCTACGTTTTGACACCTCGAAACCTGACGGCACTCCGAGGAAATTGTTGGACATCTCTCGGCTCCGATGCCTCGGATGGCAGCCCAAGATTTCTCTCGAAGAAGGGATCCGCAGGACTTATCAGTGGTACTGCAGGGCGTAGATGCTGGGGTACGATTAAGAGCGGGGACATAAACGGAGGAACATGGCCGAACTATTGCTTCTGTTCAGCCGCTACGGTTACACCATTCTCTTTGCCAACCTTTTCCTGGGGACACTTGGATTTCCTCTCCCGGCAATTCCTGTGTTGATGGCATCCGGAGCCGCCTGTGCTTACGGCATCCTGGAGGTTCCGCACGCGGTGGGTGTGGCATTTGGGGGCATGTTGTCGGGAGATTTGCTGCTTTACGTGGTTGGCCGTTATTCGGGCTGGGCACTGCTCAGCTTCATTTGCCGGCTTTCGACTAATCCCGAATCCTGTGTCTTGAAATCGGCTCAGTCCTTCTATCGGCATGGGCGATTAACAATTATATATTCGAAGTTTGTCCCTGGGATCAACACCATGGCGCCTCCTCTGGCAGGCAGTCTCAACATGAGACTGCTCCAATTCCTCGGCCTCGATCTCGTCTCTATCTGCTTGTATACTCTTCCGTTCATCGCCATAGGATTCTTCTTTAGCCACCTGATCTCCAGATTAGTCGACGGGTTTGCCTCTCTCAGCCTGGGTGTGGAGGTGCTTGTTCTGGCGGCGCTTTTCGTGTACCTGGGACATCGGCTCAGGTATTTCTGGAAGGACCGGTCCCTGCGGTATGCCCCTCGCATCAGCGTGAAGGAACTCGCGGAGAAGATCTCCGCTAACCGCGCAGGCATCCTGGTGGCCGACACGCGCAGCCATGGATATTATGACCGGGGAGCCAGCCGGATTAAGGGATCCATCCGGCTGGAGCCCAACAACCTTTTGGAAGAAATGGGGTGGTTGCCGAAAGACAAAGAGATCTACCTTTACTGTACTTGACTGCGCGAGGCAACCAGCGCCCGTGTGGCGGATATTCTCAGGAAGAATGGCTTTGTGGCCTATGTCGTGGAGGGAGGACTGCAGGCTTGGCGTCGCTCCGGACATGAAATGGAGACAGTTCCTCCGGAAGATGTGGTCGCCTTGCCGAAGTTCAAGTAGTTTGTGGGTTCTCCCCGCCACTCCCGGTCGACCTCACGAAGTCAAAGACATAACAAGAATCCCAACTGTTCGCCCTCAAAGGACGGCCACAGAGGCACGGAGCCACGGAGACAGCTACAATATGAACCGCTTGATCCCATCTTTAACCAACCGTGAATTAAAGTTAATCAGCAGACCAACCTGTTTGCTGGTGACTCTCAGGTATGTGAGTAATTGAGCGTCAAAGACCGGATCCATCCGCTCTACGCTCTTTATCTCGACAATGATTGTGTCTTCGATCAGGAGATCAATACGGTACTCGCCTATGTTGCGACCTTTATAGACAACTGGTACCGGGACTTGCCGTGAGAACTTGATCCCATGGTCCTCAAGCTCCACACAAAGAGCGGATTCATAGGTGGCTTCCAATAGGCCAGGACCCTGGGTCCGATGAACTTCGATGGCACAGCCGATAATGCGTTCGGTGAGAATGTTACATTCGATCATCAATGTCTCCGCGGCTCAGGGGGTCCGTGGCTGATTCTACGGCTTGACAGTGCTGTCTTCTGGCATGTGGAGTTCACGGTACAGGCCCCGCCGGCCGACCTTGTCGTTCTCCAGGATCTGCCTTGCGGCCCGTGCTACCGGTTCGGCCTGCTCTCTGGGCACCACTACCACTCCGTCGCCATCCGCCACTACCACGTCTCCCGGACGGACCAGCACACCTCCACAGGTGACAGGAGCGTTGACGGACTCCACTTCATTGCGCCCTGGCCGGATGCCTCTCCCCACGCGCCTCAGATAGAGAGGGACTTTCTCTTTGACGATTTCATCGGTGTCCCTCGCGCCGCCACTGGTAACAACTCCGACGGCACCCTTCAGTTTCCAGGCCAGGATATTGTTGGAGCCGATGGTGCCGGTGTCGCCATCCTCATTCCCGTCGATGATAATGACAGAGCCAGGGCGGAGCAAATCGACAAACGGCTCCGAAGAGAGTTTGGAATACCACTGGCCTTCCCACTGCTTAAATTGCTCAGTGTTCATCCGGTCGACACGCTTGTTGGTCGGCACGTAGCGCACCGTTACGGCAATCCCGCAGAAACGGTGCTCAAATTTCTCAACATCCCGCCATAGCGGATGAATGTCCGGAGACATCAGCCCGATGCCCTGAAGTCCAGCCATGTCCAACCCATCGGTGACATCGGCCACTCTCAATCCTTCAAAGACCTTCAGCACCTTCTGGTCCTCTTCCGCAGAATACTGTCTAACATTAATCATGGATTTGGCGGGGGACGTTGCGGCTTGACCGAGGATCTGGCCGGCATGTCCAACCAGGAAAACCAGACACAGGGAGACGGCGATAAGGCTAAAGAACGTCGTTCGAACAGTGGAATGGGTCTTCATTTTATTCCCTCCATTAGAGAGTTAGAACCCTGCCATTTCTATCACTAATTTTGCAGGAGTCCAAGCTTTCGGTGTGGAGAATTTTCAGTTGGGGAACCGATCAGAAATAGACGGCAAACCGGGTGGGGTGTCCGGGATGGGATTCCAGGGAAAAATCAAACTGATGAGCCTCCAGGATTTCCTGAATCAGTGTCAATCCGATTCCCTGGCCGCCCTCCTTCGTTGTGAAAAACGGGATAAACAAATTAGCCTAGACCTCAGACGGAATCCCGGACCCGCTGTCCTCGATGATGAAAACGGTCTTCTCACCTGTCTTGCCGAGCTGCAAGATGATAGTTCCATTCTCGCCGATG
>JBGPHY010000114.1:0-11708 GCA_041484625.1 Terriglobia bacterium
CCACAGCGCAAAGCACGACTTCTCCGGAGAAAGCCTGCCGATTCCGGGAGAGTTCGAGCAAAACCGCAATGGCTGCCGCCAGTCCGCTTTTCATATCCTGGGCTCCTCTACCGAAGAGCTTCCCGTCTCTTTGGACAGCGTCAAAGGGGGAGGGCATGCCCTCCACTCCCACGGTATCGAGGTGTCCATTCAATAGGATTCTGCGGCCGGGCCGGATACCAACGACCTTGGCGATCACGTTGATTCGTCCGGGACCAGCTTCCTGCAACTGCACATTGACGCCATGCTTGCGGAAGTAATCGTAGAGGTAATCCGCGATGTGAACCTCTCCATCTCCGCCCGGCACTAGGGCCGGATTGACGGAGCTAATCCTGACCATCTCGACGAGGACTGCCAGGGCCTCATTAAAGGTGGGCTTGTTCGCCATAAGTCCCGATTATAAGGAATCCTGTTATGGATTTTAAGCTTGATTTTTGTTAATCTTACGTTGGAAAGGGGTAGACACTTCCCGCCGGGCCTTTGTCCGTGGCTGGTTCCCGCCCGGAGATGGCTTTGGCGTTTGCCTTCTGAATCACCGGGGCAGGAACAAGAGTCAGCTCTTAGAGAGAACCTTATTGAGTGAAGGAGCATTCATCATGCCTGAGAAGCGAGAACCAAAGGACCTGAGCCGCCGCAGCTTTTTGAAGACTTCCGTAGCTGTTTCAGCTTCCGCGGCTGCGGCCACCCTGGGTGCGCCGGCAATCATTAAGGCTCAGACGCTGCAAGACCCGGTGATCTATGGTTTCATCGGCACAGGGCGGCAGGGCAACTTCCATCTCAAGAAATTGAGTGTGAACAAAATGGGGCGATGCGCCGTCCTTTGTGACATCTACTCCCCCAACCTGGAGCTGGGAACCAAGACGATCGGTTCGAATCCGGACAAGGAGCCCAACGATTATCGACGGGTTCTGGATCGCAAAGATGTGGAGGCTGTTTTCATTGTTACTCCCTACCACCTCCATGTCCCGATGGTGCTGGATGCCTTGAGTGCAGGCAAGCACGTCTTTGTTGAAAAGGTCATGATGAAGGAGGAGGAGCAGATTCCCAAGGTGTATGAAGCTGCTCAGGCCCACCCCAACCAGGTCCTACAGGTGGGCCTCCAGCGGCGCTACAGCGCTATTTACAACGTGGCCATGCAGATGGTCCATAACGGCGCCTTGGGCAAGGTTCAGTACATTCGGGCCCAGTGGCATCGCAACGGGAGTTGGAAGAACCCCATCACAGATCCGGCCTTTGACCGGATCCTAAACTGGCGCCTCTATCGTGAGTACTCGGGGGGCTTGATGGCGGAGTTGGGCTCCCACCAAGTGGACATTGCGGATTGGGCTTATCAATCTGAACCAATCTCGGTGACAGGTGTAGGCGGGCTGGATTACTGGAAAGACGACCGGGACATTTACGATAACGTTTCGGTTATCTTCGAGTACTCCGAAGGCCGAAAGTTCGTTTTTACGTCCATCTGCAACAATGCGCAGCTTGACTTTTCTGAGACCATCATGGGTGACGAGGGAACCATCGAAATCACCTTGGGCCTTAACAGTGCCAAGGCCTTCTTCTACCCGGAAAAGAAAGCCCCGGATGCTCCTGGAGTCAAAATCAAAACTGCCAACGAGGCGGAACAGAATTGGTGGGCGGGAGCCACGGCCCGCAACCGTGGTACAAAAGTAGGGCTCCCCATCATGCCCTATGCTCCCAAGAAGAACCCCACCTTCATTGAAAAAGAGATCATGTATGCCAAGAAATGGCTCGCCGAAATGGGAGTCCTGGAAGTGGAGAAGGACCGTGACGCCATTGCCGTGGAAGAGGAGCATTTCTTTCAGTGCATCCGGGAAGGCAGAAAGCCTATTGCCAACATTGACATCGGGACCGCTGATTCCCGAGCTGTCATTTATGCCAATCGGGCCATGGACACCCGGCAGAGAGTCTTCTGGCCGGGGAAGGGCGAAAGCCAGACCTCCGCTTCTGAACCCAAGAAGGCCTGATTGTGGAACAGCGGGGTGGGGCGCTCCCCCCCCGTTCCCCCTCACTGCACCTTTTCATGCGCTTTCCCGCAAGGCCCACCACCCTATTAATTGTCCTGCAAGTGTTCCTGCGTTTCTCAGGCATTGCTTGGGGCAAAGAACCTCCGTCTCCATCCAGTGAACTGTTTCGATTTGAGGACAGCAGGGTCTCCATGGCCTGCACATACACAATTGTGGCTTACGGCCATGATCAGAAACAACTCCCTCTGGTGGTGAACTCTGCCTTTGAGGAGATTGACCGCATTGACCAGCTCATGAGCAACTATAACCCCGATAGCCCGCTCTCTCTGATCAATCGGGAAGCTGGTCAGAAGCCCGTGGCGGTCGAACCGGAGCTCTTCGATTTCATCCAGCTTTGCCTCCATTACAGCCGCGAATCGGACGGGGCTTTTGACATCACGGTCGGGCCCTTAATGAAGGCTTGGGGGTTTTTTCGTGGGGAGGGTAGAATCCCCTGGTTTTTTGAACTCTGGAGCGTCATGAAGAAGGTGGGGTATCAAAGGTTGATCATGAACCCCCAGGAGAGAACCATCCAGTTTAGCGTCCCAGGAATGGAATTGGACCTTGGAGGAATCGCAAAAGGGTATGCTGTTGACCGCGCGATCAGTCTACTGAAACAGTATGGAATTGAGAGCGCTTTCATCAGTGCTAAAGACAGCACCCTCTACAAAGTGGGGACCCCGCCGAATCGTGACGGATGGGAAGTCAAGATACGTGATCCTCTGTCTCCCAGGGACCCGGAGAAGAACGGCGGGGCAGTCGTCCTTAAGAATCGCTGTCTTTCGGTCGCGGGCAACTACGAGAAGTTCTTTCGAGTGCGCGGAGTGACATATACCCATATCATGGATCCCCGGACGGGTTACCCGGTGCAGAACATGTTGAGCGTGGCGGTTTTGACGGATACAGGGGTCGAAGGCGACGCAGTTGATGATATCCTTTATGTCCTCGGTACTGAGAAGAGTAAGCCTTACCTGGAAAAGCACTCCGGCATCGAGGCCTTTTTCTATTTGCCCGATGACGGCAAGCAGTGGAAAATGGTGAAACTCAAGAACTGAAAAGTTCCTGATCTCCTGCAGCCTGCAACTCGGAGGGATTCGCCACCGCCCTGACCCTTGGGGAGAGGACGGCTGAATGTGGGTGATGGGCGCTACCTCAAGGGGAGTGCTCCACCTCATGTCACTAAACTGAGCAGGGTTCAATAGGAGTGGGAATGAACACAAGCAAGGTTGCTTTGGTCACGGGGGCCAGCCGGGGCATCGGTCGAGCAATCGCCTTAGCTCTGGCCGATTGCCACTTTAGTGTACTGATTAATTTCGCCGCTAGCCGTGAGGCGGCATTGGAACTCCAGGAGGAGATCCAGCAGAGCGGCGTGGAAGCCGAAGCTTTCCAGACAGATATTGGCCGAATAGAAGATCACCCTCAACTGGTTGACTTCCTGAAGAAGCGGTTCGGAAGAATCGATATTTTGGTGAACAATGCCGGAGTGGCTCCCAAGGTCAGGTTAGATCTGCTACAGACTAGCCCAGAGAGCTTTGATCGGCTCATCGCCATCAATTTGCGAGGGCCTTTCTTCCTTACCCAGCGGGTGTCCGGGTGGATGATTGATTTGAAGAAGACGATCCAGGATTTCACACCCTGCATCATTAATGTCTCTTCCATCTCTGCCTACACCTCTTCGCCCTCTCGTGCCGAATACTGCATCAGCAAGGCCGGAATCGCCATGATGAGCCAGCTTTATGCGGACCGGCTGGCAGAGCACGGGATTCCAGTGTTTGAGATCCGCCCTGGCATTATCAAGACTGACATGACCTCGGGAGTCCAGGACAAATACGATAAGATGATCACGGAGGGCTTGACCCCGATCCGCCGATGGGGTCGGCCGGAAGATGTGGCCAGGGCGGTGGCAGCCATTGCCCGGGGCTTTTTCCCATTTTCGACCGGGGAAGTATTCAACGTGGATGGCGGATTTCACATGCGGAGATTATGACCATAGATGAACTTCTTGGAAGGCTCGAGAACCGGGATCGTTTGAGCCCTGCTGAATATCTCCGGGTGGTTACCGAGACCCCATTGGATAGCTTGCGGCTGTTGGCAGACACGTTCCGCCAGAAGTTGCATCCGGACCGCGTGGTGACCTACGTTATTGACCGGAACATCAATTACAGCAATGTCTGCTCGGCGGTCTGCACCTTCTGCGCATTTTACCGAAAACCGGGTTCGGAAGAGGGATATGTACTGAGCTTTGAAGAGATATTCAAGAAAGTGGAAGAAACTCTGGCCCTGGGAGGAAGCGGGATCCTGATGCAGGGTGGACTCCATCCTGACCTTCCCTTGGAATGGTACGAATCTCTGCTTCGTGAGTTGAAAGAACGCTACGGCATTCATCTTCACTGCTTTTCTCCGCCGGAGATCCATGCCTTTTCCCAAGTCTTCGGGTTGAGCATCCGCGACGTGCTGCTGCGGCTGAAGCAGGCCGGACTAGACTCGATTCCGGGAGGGGGAGGGGAAATTCTGGTTGATGAAGTCCGCAAGAAGACCACCAACAAATGTAACACTCGGCAATGGTTGGAGGTCATGGAGACGGCCCACCAACTGGGGTTGTCCACCACCGCCACCATGATGTTTGGGATGGGGGAGACCTGGACACAGCGGGTGGAACACCTGGATCAGCTTTACCAGCTGCAGCAGAGGACCGGCGGGTTTGTGGCCTTTATCCCGTGGACTCTGCAGCCGGACAATACTGCCATTGGTCGCAAGATTCCCGACCGGGCCTCGGCAGACGAATATCTCCGCTGGCTGGCTTTCTCGCGCATTTACCTCCACAATGTCCCCAATATCCAGGTTTCCTGGCTGACCCAGGGAATTGAAGTGGGACGCAGCGGACTGCATTTTGGCGCCAATGACATGGGCAGTATCATGATTGAGGAGAATGTAATTTCTCCGGCTGGAGCCAACCACAAGGCAACCGAACGGGTCCTCCGTGAATCTATATTGGCTGAGGGTTTCAATCCCAGAAAACGGAAAGCCAATTATGTCAGACTGCCAGACAAAGAGTTGATGGAAGCCAGACAATCCTGATTTTCTTGGCGTCATAAGTTTCCCGTTCGAATGCGATTGGACTCAAGCGATTCTGGCAACAGCGCAGTAAAGACTATCCGGTAGGCTTATCGTAGCGGTTTGCCAAACGGAACTTCCATAGATTGCCTCTGCGGGTATCACACGAGTTTGGCCAGGGAGACCTGATCGGCTGCTATAATTGTCATAATGGCCCGTCACCGGACTAAACCTCGGGACCGCCGGATGATTGATGAAGACCCTGCAACAACTGAGAACCCGGTTGCTCCATCGGGCTGGCCGAGCCATCGCTGACTTCTCGATGATCGCCGATGGCGACCGGATCATGGTCTGCCTGAGTGGCGGGAAAGACAGCTACACCCTGCTGACACTGCTTCGGGATCTGCAGTTCAGGGCCCCGGTGCATTTTGAGTTGCTGGCTGTCAACCTCGACCAAAAGCAGCCGGGTTTTCCTCCGGAAATTCTGCCCAATTACCTTCAATCTCTGAACCAGCCTTACCAAATCATCGAGAAAGACACCTACTCCATTGTCAAGACCAACATCCCGGAAGGCCACACGACCTGCTCACTTTGTTCGAGACTCAGGCGCGGCATCCTGTATAATGCTGCAGTCGAAAATCACTGCAACAAAATGGCGCTAGGGCACCATGCCGATGATGTACTGGAAACTTTCTTGCTGAATCTGTTTTACGGTGGCACGCTCAAGTCAATGCCGCCGGCCTTGCGCAGTGATGACGGGCGCAACATGGTGATCCGGCCCCTGGTGTATTGCCGGGAGTCCGACATTGCAGGTTTTGCCGAGCAGATGAAATACCCCGTTATCCCTTGCGACCTTTGTGGCTCACAGCAGAACTTGAAGAGAAAGCGCATGAAGCAACTGATCGATGAACTGCAAATCGAGATTCCCCTCGTCCGGGATTCCATGCTGGCAGCCCTGGGGCACGTAGTGCCTTCTCACTTGTTCGACGGAGATCTGTTCAATTTCGGGAACCTGGGGTCCGCGACTGGCAATGTGCGTGAGGAACTGGATGCCGTGTTGGAGCACTGAGCTTCTCGAGAATGGTGTGCCATAAGATTGATAGGAAGCCTTGCTGTGGCGTTTCCTCCCAGAAGGATCGGCAATTGGGGCTGCAGGGAACAGAATAAAGTCCATTTCCGACAGACGGTTGACTCTTTGAAGAGACAGAGGCGTGATCTTTATGCGTATCTTAGTGACGGATGAGGCCGGGTTCATCGGTTCTCATCTCTGTGATCTGCTGGTGAACGAAGGCCATGAGGTGATCTGCATGGATAACTTCTTTACCGGCTCCAAGCGGAATGTCTATCATCTTTTGGATCTTCACAATTTTGAAGTTATCCGTCATGACATCATCAATCCCAGAGATGTGGAGATCGACCAGATCTACAATCTGGCCTGTCCGGCCTCGCCGGTTTTCTATCAGTTCAACCCGGTTCGTACTATCCAGGCAAACGTACTCGGCGTCACCAATATGTTGGAACTCGCTAAGAGGACCAAGGCCCGGATCCTGCAGGCCTCCACCTCTGAAGTGTACGGCGATCCCAAGGTCCACCCCCAGAGGGAAGATTACTGGGGCAATGTGAATCCGATCGGGGTCCGGAGTTGTTATGACGAAGGCAAGCGGGTGGCCGAGGCTCTGATGATGGACTACCACCGGCAACACCAGGTAGACATCAAAATCGTCAGAATTTTTAACACCTACGGGCCGAAAATGGCTTTAAACGACGGACGGGTAGTGAGCAATTTCATCGTTCAAGCTCTTCGCGGGGAAGCGATCACAGTGTACGGGCGAGGCGAACAGACCCGCTCTTTCTGCTTCATCTCGGACCTGGCGGCGGGCCTGGTGAAGATGATGAACAAGGAGGATTTCATCGGTCCGGTCAACCTGGGGAACTCGAATGAGTTTACGATCCTGGAGTTGGCTCGGCAGGTTATCGAACTAACTGGGACGAAATCGGAACTGGTCTTCAATCCGCTTCCTTCTGACGACCCGGTTCAACGGCAGCCCGACATCACTTTGGCTCGTGCCCGTCTGGATTGGAGCCCGAAGGTGAAATTGAATGAGGGGTTGCAGAAGACCATTCAGTATTTCAGCCAGGTATTGAAGGAGCCAGAAGATGCAACACTCTGAAGGGTTTTTGATAGTGGTCAATGATGCCAAAACCCGCATTCGAGAAATCTCTCCAGGAGAAACCAGGAAGAAACTTGACACGGGAGTTGTGTTTCATTTCATCGATGTCCGGGAAGATCACGAGTGGGCCAAGGGTCGAGCCTGCGGGGCCATACATATGGGGCGTGGGATTTTGGAAAGGGACATCGAACAGCAAATCCCTGACCATGATGCCGAGATCGTGCTTTATTGCGGGGGAGGGTACCGGTCGGCGCTGTCCGCTGATGCGCTGCAGAAGATGGGCTACCGCAAGGTCTTTTCTTTGGCGGGCGGATATAAGGAATGGTGCGCGACAGGTTTCCCAGTGACCAAAGAATGAGAATTCTCACCTCGATGAGAGTAATCTCCGGGGCATGATGAGCCGATATGTCGGAGAGTGGGATATCTCGGTTCAGCCAATTCCTGCCACCTGGGGGAGATTCATGCTGGCTTCGGTTCCTTTTCATTATGTGATTCCTGGTTTGGTCTTCTTTGGCGTCATCCTCATTTCCCTGGTTCTTGTCGTTCAGTTCGGTCGGAAACGATCCCCGTTGCGTGACCCGCTCGGTAAGTACCGAGAACCTGCGAGAGTTTTCCAGATCCCCGAGGACTATTCCGCTTTGGGACCTGATGCAAAACGCCGGGTCACCATCCAGAACCTGTACTTGAATCATGGCGAGAATCCTGAGAAGATTGCGGGCTTGCTGGAAGTGGAAACAGCCTTCGTGGTCGATGTTCTGCGCTCTGCCGGGCACACGCGGCCGCAGCATCGGGCCTGATATCTTCTCAGGATTCCTCACTCTGACTTCTTAGCTTGCGCTCCCGGCAAAACCAAATGTTGGCTCTGGGGACAATTCTCCTGATACAATACCTCCTGACAAGGCTCCTCCGCAGTTTGGTGGAATGATAGAAATCCTTTTGAGGGCGACGTCCTCGAGAGCACCGCTTGAAGCACGTTCAGGTTTGTTCGAGGAGTACCCCAGCAATCGGCGGATGATGCTCCAGCTCTTGTCAATCCAATCCAGGAGGCAGATTGAAACTATGACCAAGTTCCTCGTCATTGCGATGATCCTCAATCTCGCCGTTGCCATGGGTGAGCTCAGCGCCGCTGAGCTGAAGCCGGGGGATCCTGCGCCCCTCTTTACCCTGCAAGGGTCTGATGGGAAAACCTATAACCTGTCTGACTTCCAGGGAAAGAAGATGGTTGTTGTGGCTTGGTTCCCCAAAGCCTTTACCAGTGGTTGAACGGCAGAGTGCAAGTCATTCCGTGAGAATGGCAATGCTTTACGGGAGTTCAAAGCGGCGTATTTCACCGCTTGCGTAGACCCACCAGATGTCGTGAAGAAATTCGCCGAATCTCTCCAGGCCGATTATCCGATTCTCAGTGATCCCGACAAGAAAGTAGCCCAAGCTTATGGGGTTGTCCACGAGGGGCGGGACCTTCCGGAACGCTGGACCTTTTATATAGGCAAAGATGGGAAAATTGCCTACATCGACCGTCAGGTAAAACCTTCCACGCATGGGCAGGATGTCGCCAACAGGTTGAAGGAACTGAATGCCCGGTAGTCCGAATAGGTTCGCGCGGCGCTGATGAAATGACGCGCCGCTCGGGCCTCAATTGACCTGGATTCCCGATTCAATGATTCTCTCCTCGGTTCTGGCCGGTCTGCCTTCCCAACTGAATCCTCTCTCCAAAGTTCGGGATGAACTTCTCCGCCAGGGCAGAAACTTCACCGACCTCGTCTCAGGCAACGTCACCCGGCATGGCATGGTTCTTCCATCGGAGACTCTCGATGAGATCGATCGCTTGTCTCGGAATAAGGCCCGGGTCTACGAACCGGACCCCCTTGGACAGCTTTGTGCCCGTCAGGCGGTTGCAGATTACTATGGCCAAGCGGGGCTGGTGATTGCGCCTGGCCAGATACTGCTGACTCCGGGAACCAGCGTGTCCTACTTTTATTGCTTCAAACTCCTGGCGGAGTTGGGAGATGAAATTCTCTGCCCCAGCCCTTCTTATCCGCTGTTTGACATGATCGCCCGAATGGCCGGGGTGCGAGTGACTTATTACCGGTTGCGGGAATCGCACGGTTGGGAAATTGACCTGGATTACCTGGAGTCCCAACTGACGACCCGGACACGTGCCATCGTATTAATTTCTCCCCACAACCCCACGGGCATGGTCGCCAGCAGCCTCCAGTTGAGAGAACTGGCTGAGATTACTGCAAGACACCAATTGCCCATCATTGCAGACGAAGTATTCAGCGAATTCCTGTTTGATCGGGACTTCCTGCCCCGACCCGCTCAGCACAACGCGCCGTTGGTATTGACGCTCAATGGTTTTTCCAAGATGTTTGCGCTGCCAGGAATGAAGCTGGGGTGGGTGGCGGTTACGGGGGATCCAGACTTGGTGAGGAAAGCCCTATGGACTCTTGAGATGCTCTCGGACACCTTCCTCCCGGTCAATGAGACCGTGCAGTTCTCCGTGCCTGGGATTTTCCGGGCGGGGCGCGAGTTCCTGCTGTCATATCGCAGTTGGGTAGGGGAGTGCCGGGACATTGCCGTCAAGGCATTTTCCGGCCGGACCAATCTGCACATTGCACCTCCCCAAGGAGGCTTTTACCTCACCCTGCGGCTCATGAAGGAAGAACGGTCCGAAGATTCCATCGTGATCGATCTCCTGCAGAACCTGGGAATCCTTGTTCATCCGGGGTACTTCTACGACATTGCACCGACTCATCTAGTAATGACCTTCGTCTCCGATCCCTCCGAATTGAAGCCGGCTGTTTGCTGCTTGGCGGAGCGACTAGGCTGCTGACCCCCTTACACATCTGCAATAGATTCAAGCAATCTGCCGATTAATGCATTGAGGACTCAACGGCAGAGATCTTTTTGGTTATGGATGTCGTGCGAGGGTGGTTGTTATTGGCCGCGGACCGACAGGCTGTTAAAATAAGATAGTAACGAGAACATCGGTGACTTTGACGGAGGGAGACGCTGCACGGTCTATGGATCAACAGGTTCAACCATATACTGTCCCTGAAATAGAATCTCCATCCCTGGCCGATGCCAGCAAGCCGTTGGGCTGCTTCAAGCCACGCGTGGACATACACAGGTTAACATATGCGGGTTAAGGCAGAGTTACATACACATTCCAATTTTGATCCCGTTGATCAGATTGGTCATTCGGCCTTCGAACTCATCCATCAGGCGGCACAGCAGGGGTTCCATGTGCTCTCCATCACTTGCCATGATGCCCTGCAATGGAGTCAGCCCCTGCAGGATTATGCTGTTTCGCAGGGTGTGCTTCTTATTCCCGGTGTTGAGGCGACTATCCAGGGAAGGCATGTCCTCATTTACGGTTTGGAGCACTACGAGCCCCTGAAAGATTTGAAGGAACTGCGGGCACTACGCCAGGCACAGCCGCAGATCGTTACAATCGCTCCACATCCCTTCTTTCCCACCAGGACCTCTCTGGGCAAACAACTCCTCGAATTTGCGGATTGTTTTGACGCCCTTGAGTATAGCTACTTCTACACTCGCCGGTTGAACTTCAATCAAAAAACGGTCTTCGTCGCCAGGTCCCTGAACAAGCCCTTAGTCGGAGCCTCTGACGTGCATTTCCTCAATCACTTGGGGATGACATTTTCCCGCTTGACCGTTGAGGAATTGAGTTACCAGGGAATTGCCGCAGCTCTCCGTGCAGGGAAGGTTGAGGTGAATACTCGACCCCTCACGGGGTCGGAATTCGTCCGGTCATGCCTGCAGATGATCACGTTACCATCCAGGCGTCTCCGGCGGCATTTCCGTCTATCTTCGGAGAAGCCTTCCAGGCTGGCTCCCTCCCTTGACGACTGACAATCCCCAATTGCTTTTCCAGCTTGACGGTGCGAGAATCTTGGCTCTTACTCGTGATGGAGGATCTTCACTCGGAGTTTACTCCCAATCTGGAGAATGCGTGTGCGATCTGCAAAACCCCTACTCTCAGTTGCTTTGCTGATTGTAATTGCGGGGCCGTTTCTTTTGACGAGCGGCCAAACGAACACCCCGTACAGACTGATCGTGGTTATCTCGGTCGATCAGATGCGTTTCGATTATTTGACGAGATTTGGAGATTTCTACAAGGGCGGATTCCGTCAGCTGATCAACAGTGGCGCTATCTTCACCAACGCCAATTATCGCCATGCCAACACGGAGACAGGCCCGGGGCATTCAGTAATCTTGTCCGGGCGTCACCCCTCCCACTCCGGAATTCTCTCGAACCGATGGTACGATCCCTTTCTCAAGAAATCGATCAATGTAGTGGATGATCCCCTTCAATACGTGATTGGGGGAGAAGGTCGCAGTGCGTCTCCTGTCAACTTCGAGGGTTTTACCGTGGGAGATGTGCTAAAGCAGAAGTATCCCG